>JAGAYQ010000199.1 GCA_017940445.1 Pyramidobacter sp.
AGCGGCAGGCCGTAGCCGAGGAAGGTGATGCTCGCCTCGTGCAGGATCAGGTGCGGAAACAGCAGCACGAGGCCGACGACAAACTGCGGAAAGATATGCGGCAGGATGTGCTTCACGGCAATGTAGACCGGACCGTGACCGAACCGCCGCGACAGCTGCACATACGGCGAGGCGCGCAGCTGCATCACCTCGGCGCGAAGCAGGCGCGTCAGGCTGGGCCAGTGCGTCACGGCCACGCCGGTGATCACGCCGGCCGCGCCGCCGCCCATCGCGATCGAGATGAGGATGAGCAGGATCAGGTGCGGCACGCCCATGCACAGATCGACGAGGTAGCTGACGACCGTGTCTACCCAGCCGCCGAAGATCGCCGACAGGCTGCCGAGCACGAGCGCGATGAGCGAGCTGATGCCCGCCGAGAGCAGGCCGATGCGGATGCTCAGCGACAGTCCCGCGACAGTGCGGTAGAACATGTCGCGTCCCAGATTATCGGTGCCGAACAGGTGCGCAGCGCACGGAGCCAGGCGGCGGGCCGAATAATTCGGGCCATACGCCTCGGGCGAAAGCATCATCCCCCAGAAAAAGATGCCCAGCAGCACGAACGTTCCCAGTCCGATGACCAGCAGTGTCTTGCGCCGCTTGTTGAGCAGCGGACGCGCGGCGTTATTCAGCTCAGGCATCGGCTTTTCCCCCTTCGCGGATCTGCGGATCGAGCAATCCGTAGAGAACATTGGCCGTCAGGTTGCCGACGAACACGAACAGCACGCTGAACAGCGCGATGCCCATCAGCAGCGGCGCGTCAGCGTGCAGCCCGGCCTCCACCGCTGTGCTGCCGAGCCCCGGATATGAGAAGATGCGCTCGGCCAGCACCGAGCCGCCGAACAGCTCGCTCACAGACGCGCACTGCAGCGTCACCGCCGGCAGCGAGATGTTGCGCAGGCCGTGGCGGCGCACGATCTGCGCCTTCGTTTCGCCGCGCGCGCGGGCGAAGACGACGTATTCGCTGTCGAGCACGTCGACCAGCTTCTGCCGCGTGTGCAGAGCAATGTTCGCCACGCCGGTGATCGAAAGCGTCAGCGCCGGCAGGATCAGATGATGCAGACGCTGCGCCCATGTCACTTCCGCGGCGACGCGGCCGATCGGCATCGACAGCCCAAGCGGGAACCACTGGAGCATCACGGCGAAGACGACCAGCATCAGCAGCCCCAGCCAGAACGTCGGCGTTGCTGCCAGCACCAGGCAGAACGTGCGGATGATGCGGTCGAGCCAGCTTCCTTTATAAACAGCGGCAAGGATGCCAAGCGCGAAGCCGAGCACGCCCGACAGCACCCAGGCAGCGCCCATCAGCAGCAGTGAAGCTTTAAAGCGTTCGCCCAGGACCTGCGTCACGGGGATATGGTACGTGATCGACTGTCCCAGGTCGCCATGCAGAGCGTTTTTCGCCCATTTCACATAGCGCTCCGCAGCCGGTTTGTTCAAGTCCCACTGCTCTTCGATGTGCGCACGCTGCGCGTCGGACACGTTGACCTCGCCTAAAAAGGCGTCCACCGCGTTCATCGGCGAAGCGGTGATCAGCCAGAAGCTGAGCGCCGTCGCCGACACCACCAGCAGCAGGAGACGGCCGATCGAGCCCGACAGGTATTTCCAAAGCCCTTTGTTCACTGAAAAATTCACGTCCTTTCGACGCTGTGCAAGCGGCCCCGCCCCGAACATCCGAGGCGGGGCCGCTTTTTTATCGCATGGCGCAGACTATTCGGCCCACGACCACTGGTTCAAATTCTCCATGATGGACAGGCCCTGATTCTTGACGGGCACTTTGCCGAGCGGCGGGATGACCAGCCCTTCGCGAACCAGATAGCAGTTCTGAGGACGCGAGATGTAGAGGAAGGGCACGGCCTCGCTGGCCACACTTTCGGCTTCCTGCCAGCAGGCGTCGGCAACGGCGCGGTGGGTGACTTCCAGCGCGTTGTTGATCAGCTCGTCGACCTTGGGCTCGCTGTACGAAGGCGGGTTGCCGATCACGCCCTTGTTGATCTGCGACGAGTGGTAATACAGATAGAAGTCGGAGGGGCTCGGGGCGCCGACGATCCAGCAGGTAGGCGTGTGCCGTGCCTTGCGGGCCTCGGCCCAGGGCGCCGACTTGGCGTTGATCTTGATGCCGAGTTTCTTCACGTCATCCGCCAGAGCGACGACCGTGTTGTAGCGGGCCATGTCGTTGGCGCGGCCCGTCACGGTAAACTCAGCGCGGACGCCGTCTTTCATGCGCACGCCGTCGGGACCGACTTTCCAGCCGGCGTCGTCAAGCAGCTTTTTCGCCTCTTCGACGCGATTGTCCTCAAAGGCGATGCGCGCTGTCCAGGGCAGCGTGTCGCCGCCGATGGAATAGGCGGGCTTGCCCATGCCGTTGAGGGCGCGCTCGACCAGTTCGACGCGGTTGATGCCGATGTTCAGCGCCTTGCGCACGGCAGGATCGCAGGTGACGTTGTTGCCCACCTTCGTGCCGTCGGCAAGCGTCGTCTCAGGAATCACGGGCAGATTGACGGCCAGCGCACCGAGCACGTCGAGCGCCAGCAGCTTCATGCCCTTCACGGGCGTATGCGCGTATTCCGACTCGACATAGACAAAATCGAGCTGGCCGGACTGCGCGGCCGCGAGCGCGGCGTCCTCGTCAACTTTCAGGATGGTGACGCGCTTGAACGGCGACTTGGGGCCGTAATAATGCTCATTGGGCGCGAGGATCAGCTGCTGCCCCTTCTGGAAATCGACGATCTTCCACGCGCCGGAACCCAGCGGCCGGTCGCCGTAGCCTTCCTTATAGGCATGCGCGGGGACGATGCCGACAAAGCTGACCACGTAGGGGAACAGCGACCAGGGCTTGCTCAGCTTGAACTCGACCGTGTAGTCGTCGAGCGCTTTCACGCTCTCCATCGCGGAAAGATCCGCGGCCGAGGCTTTCGACTTGGCCGTCTCGAACGTGAAGACAACGTCTTTCGCCGTCAGCGGCACGCCGTCGGCAAATTTGGCGTCCTTGCGGATCTCGTAGGTATAGGTCGTTCCCCCCTCGTCGACCTTTTCCGACACTGCCAGGTCAAGCTCGAGCTTGTTGTCAGCGCCGACTTTGACAAGATGGCAGTGGAAGATGTCGGGTCCCCACACGCCGTGCCCCGTCGTTGGGTCGAACTTGCCCGCCACCATATTGACGCCGGTCGAGATGACGATCTCGTCCTTCGCCGCCGCCGTGCCGCACAGCGCGACGCTGACCAGCAGCGCCGCCAGGATGCTCTTTTTCATGTGTTCATTCCTCCGTCGTTCACGAATAATCGCTCTTTTAAAAACGTAGTGCGCCGCATCTATGCCTGAATGACCGTGCGGCCGTTCGCATGGGGATGCGCGGGATAAAAAAAGCGCCGGTCCTCCCCGCAGGGAAACCGGCGCAACCGCTTTTATGCGCGCATACCGCACGCCCGTGGCAGAGCGTGCGATCCATGCGAAAATGTGTAAGTCTCCTGACTTGCGTTCTGAAAAAGACGCTCTGCGCCTTTTTCGCGTCCATGCCTGCCTTCCCGCGGAAATACCGCAGTGACGGACTTTCGTCCCGACGTTCCTTATATATAAAGGAAACGCTTCGGCATGGCCTCACGCTTACAGTGCCGGCCGCGCGGGGATTTTCACCCCATTCCATCTACACCGCCTCCATGAGCTGTCACGAAAAGCGGTGACACATTTCGTTCAATTAAGGTTATTCTACCCCACTCGCGCGGCAAAAGCAACAGAGACGAAAAAAGCCGTTCCTGCGGCATCAAGCGGTATGCTACAGGAACGGCTTTGCTTTATAAAAAATACGTTAGCGGTCGAGAAGATAATTTTGCAGTTCCTGGCCTTTCAGCCCGGCTCCCAGTCCGACGGCCAGCTTCAACCGCGCCTGCTCGGGCGTGAGCAGGCCTCCGCTCATCACTCCCAGCTCGCTGAGCTTGGAGAACGAGCCTTCAAACGAATGCTTGTCGAGCACGCAGCCGCGAGCGCAGCGTGACACGACGACGACGGGCACATCCTCGCGCACGAGCGCCTTGATGTGCGCCACCCAGGCGGGATACACGTTGCCGCTGCCGAAGCCGGCCAGCACCAGCCCGTCGATGCTGTGAGGATTTTCAGTGAGCATCTGCAAAAAACGCTCGCCGCCGCCGAGTGAGGCGTAGAGCAGCTCAACGTTGCGGGCAGGCGTAAAAGGCGCGTCGAAGATGCGGCTGCGCCGCGGCGCCTGCCAGAGGACGACGTGTCCTTCGACGACGCTACCGACAGCGCCGCGGAATGTGCCGTCGAATCCGCAGCGGCCGTAATTGGCCACTTCGACCGCGTCAGAGGCGGCAAAGAGCTCTCCGCCGGAACAGACGAGCACGCCCTGCCCCCATGTCTCGCGCGCAGCGGCCGCGGCCAGGGCTTCGCGCAGAATGGTCACGGCCTCGCCGCCTTCAGTCTCGCCGGGAGGCGTCAGCGTAGCCGCGAAGATCAGCGGCTGCGGATAGATCCAGAGCAGATCAGCCAGATAGGCCATCTCCTCCACAGCGTCAGAACCGCAGAAGACGACAACCGCGCTGGCACCGCCGGAGACCTGCTTGCTGAGCAGATCGATCAGGTCGGCCGTCATGCGCACGGAATAATGGCTGCTGGGCTGATGGCTCCAGTCGACGATCTTCACACGGGCAGAAAGCTCTTCGGGAAGCCAGGCGCGGATGCGGGGCTCGTCTGCTTCTTTCTGCACCGAAGTGGTCGTCCCTGACGCCTTCATCACCAGTTCGCCGCCGGCGATGACGAGCGAAATATCCGGACCGGCCATCTCAGTACCCTAGCGGCTCGCCGACAAGGATAACGTACGATTTCTTGCCCGCGGGCATCGTCGGCGCCTGCTCGGTGATGAGCACGGCGCGGCACAGGCTGCTGGGGCTGATGCAGCCTCCTTTGGCATGGCAGCCCGTCACGGCGCAGGGCGTTTTGCATCCAAGGCGCAGGGCGTTTGGCGGTGTGGCCTGCTCGCGCACGCGGGCGATCGCGCTTTCGATGTCGGGACAGACTTTGTTCATGCTGATGACAAATATACGGTCGCCGCGGCTCCAGCACATGGCAGCGACGCGGTTGCCCGATCCGTCGATGTTGACGAGCACGCCGTCCTTGGTGATGGCGTTGGAACTGACCAGCAGCGCATCGCACTGCATCTCCTCAAAACGGGCGTCGTCGCGCTGCGCGGGCGTGAACGACGGGTCCCAGTGATGCACAACGCGGTTCCCGCGCGCGGCAAGCGCCTCCGGCGCGCCCAGTTCGCGGATCGTCACCGTGCCGGGAATGCCGACGCTCGCGCCGGAGGGGATCAGCTCAAGGACCTTCGCAAGCGCCTCTTCGGCGGTCTCGGCGTAAAACGGCTCGTGCCCGCGCTGCTTCAATCCTTTGAACATCGTTTCGGCCAGATGACGGTAGTTGTTTTTGACCGCCAGGCTCATCGGAGTTTCTTTTTTCATGTGGTCCTCCATCGTCGTGTCCGCTTTGTGCGAACAAAATAAAAAGAAAATATATGCAAATCTAAAGTTACATTATTGTATCACACTTTCCGGAAAAAACAAATTCACCCCGTCAAGCGAAAATGCTTGACACACTCGAAAGAACGGTCTATAATGCACGAGTTTCGGAAAGGGAGTGACCGCCATGAGCGAACAAGAGCTTCTTGAGCGCAGGATCCGCATCTCGCGCCTGTACGATCTCTACGGTCCGCTCCTCACCGAACGCCAGCGCCGCGTCTACGAGATGCACGAGCTCGACGATCTGTCGCTGTCGGAGATCTCTTCCGAGCTCTCCATCAGCCGTCAGGGCGTTTCTGACCAGCTCTCGCGCGTGCGCGACCGCCTTGAGGAGATCGAAAGTCTTCTCGGCGCACAGGCCCGCTTCGACAGGATCGAAAAGGAAGCAGAACTGATCGCCAGCGGCGGCAATCCACAGGAGCACGCAGCCCGCATCGCCGAGGCGTGCCGCGGAAGGACGATGAACGATGTTTGACGCACTGAAGGAACGGCTCGAAGGCATTTTCAAAAACCTGCGCGGCCGCGGCAAGCTGACTGAAGACGACGTGCAGCTCGCGCTGCGCGAGATCCGCCGCGCTCTTCTGGAAGCCGACGTCAACTACAAAGTCGTCAAGGATCTTGTCGAAAAGATCAGAGTCCGCGCCGTCGGCGACGCCGTGCTGAACTCGATCACGCCTGCGCAGCAGGTCAGCGCCATCGTCTACGAGGAGATCGCCCGTATCATGGGCGAAGGCTCGCGCGGCATCGACATCGCTTCGCAGCCGCCCACGCTGGTGATGATGGTCGGCCTCCAGGGCGGCGGAAAAACGACCAGCAGCGCCAAGCTCGCCAAAAAGCTGAGCAAAGGGCACAAGCCCATGCTCGTCGCCTGCGACCTTCGCCGTCCCGCCGCCGTGCAGCAGCTTCAGGTGCTGGCAGCTCAGGCCGGCGTCGCCTTCTTCGGCCCCGAGCCCGGCGAGACAGACATCGTCGCGCTTTCAAAACGCGCGCTTGCATACGCCGCGTCTCACCTGATCGACGTGCTCATCTTCGACACGGCCGGACGTCTGGCGATCGACGAGGAGATGATGGCCGAGCTCGACCGCATGAAGGCCGCTCTGAATCCTCATGAGATCCTGCTCGTCGTCGACGCGATGTCCGGTCAGGAAGCGCTCAACGTGGCCGAGGCGTTCAACAGCCGCCTTTCCGTCACCGGCGTCGTCCTCAGCAAGCTCGACGGCGACGCGCGCGGCGGCGCAGCTCTGGCTGTTCTTGCCGCCACCGGCGTGCCTGTCAAGTTCGCAGGCGTCGGCGAAGGCATCGACGCGATCGAGCAGTTCGATCCCAGACGCATGGCCGAGCGCATCATGGGCATGGGCGACATGGCCGGACTGGTCGAGAAGATCCGCGAAGCGACCACCGAAGCCGATGTGATGCACATGGCCGAGAGCATCAAAAAGGCCCGCTTCACGATGGACGACATGCTTGCTCAGTTTGAGCAGATCCAGAAGATGGGGCCGCTCGAAAAGGTCATGGAGATGCTTCCCGGCGAGATCTCCAGCAAGGTCAAGGACCTGCCTCCGGAGGCGCTCGACGCGCGGCGTCTGCTGCGAATGAAGGCCATCATCCAGTCGATGACCAAGGCCGAGCGCAGCGATCCCGCGATCATCAAGGGCAGCCGCCGCCGGCGCATCGCTCAGGGCTCTGGCACGACCGTGCAGATGGTCAATCAGCTCATCAAGCAGCACGCGCAAATGGCGGAGCTGATGAAGCGCATGGGCAGGCTGGGTAAAAAACGCGGGCTCATGTCGAGCCTAGGCGGCATGTTCCGCCGTTAATCACGAGAAAATCCCGACATCCGCGGATTTTTTATAAACAACAATTTGCATCAGGAGGTGTTGCAGAAATGGCAGTAAGAATTCGTCTTTCCCGCTACGGCCGCAAGAAGACTCCCTTCTATCGTCTCGTCGTGGCCGATTCCCGCAGTCCCCGCGACGGCCGCTTCATCGAGGAGCTCGGTACCTACGATCCGATGAAGGACCCCGCAGAGATCAAGGTCGATGAGGAAGAAGCGGTGAAGTGGCTCCGCAACGGCGCCCTTCCCTCGGACACCGCCCGCGCTCTTCTCAAGAAGGCCGGCGTGTGGGCCAAGTTCGAAGAGAAGGCTGAGTGATCCTGATGGATTACCAGGCTCTCGTCAAGACCATCGCGGTCTCGCTCGTCACCAAGCCCGAAGCCGTTGAAGTCACCGCCGAGAAGGACGCCGAAGGCGTTCTGCGCGTGCTGATCCGCGTTGCCGAGGAAGACACCGGCCGCGTCATCGGCCGCCGCGGCGCGACGATCAACGCCATCCGTCAGATCGTCCGCGTCTCCTCCGTCAAGGGCGGAGACAGCGTCGAAGTCGATGTCGCCGAGACCGGCGAGAGAACGCCCGCAGCTGAGTAACCGCGTTCCCATGGCTGAAAACGTCAGAGTCGTCGTCGGCCAGATCACGGGACCTCACGGCGTCCGCGGCGAAGTCAAGATCCGCCCGCTCACCGATTACCCGGAACGCTTTTACGGCATGGAGACGCTCTGTCTCTTCCGTCAGGGCGAGCCGGCCGGCAGCTGGAGCGTGCGCAGCATGCGCGAGCTTGCGGGCCGCGGTCTGTTCCTCGCTTCGCTCGAAGGCATCGACGACATGGACGCGGCCGAACAGCTTCGCGGCTGTACGATCGAGGTCGATCCCGCCGAGCGCGTGCCCCTGCCTGAAAATGAGTTCTGGATCAGTGATCTTGCCGGTCTTGAAGCTCGCAGCGAAGACGGAACGCGTCTCGGTCTCGTGAAGGACGTCGTCGACAGCGGCGCTTCGCAGCTCCTCGTCATCACCGATGACGGCGGCAGGGATCATTACATCCCCGCCGTGCCGGAGTTTTTCCGCAGCGCCGACCTTCAGACGCGGACCGTGACGATCCGCCTCATCGACGGGTTGTGGGAACTGTGAAAGTCACGGTGCTGACCGCCTTTCCGGAATTTCTCGATTCGTTCCTGACCACCAGCATCGTCGGACGCGCCGTCGAGCGCGGACTGATCGACGTGAAGGCCGTGAACCTTCGTGATTTTTCCGAGGGCAATTATCATCAGATCGACGATTACAGCTTCGGCGGCAAGGGCGGCATGACCATCATGCCCCAGGTGCTCGAACGCGCGCTCGCTTCCGTCAGGACAAACCCGGAGGCGAAAGTGCTCTTTCCCACGCCGACCGGCGCAGTGCTCACGCAGGACCTCGTCGAATCTCTGGCGCAGGAGAAAGAGCTGATCGTCATCTGCGGTCACTACGAAGGACTCGACGAACGCTTCGTCCGCGAATGCGTCGACCTTGAGTACTCCATCGGCGACTACGTCCTCACCGGCGGCGAGATCCCCGCGATGACGCTGATCGACGCGCTCTCGCGCCTCGTTCCCGGCGTCGTCGGCAAAGAGCTGTCCGTTACCGACGATTCGTTCTACAACGGCATGCTCGATACGCCGCACTACACCCGCCCCGCCGTCTGGCACGGGCAGGAAGTGCCCGAGGTACTCACGTCCGGCAACGACGCTCAGATCGAGAAGTACCGCAAGCGCACCGCCGCATTTCTGACGCTGTCGCGCCGCCCCGACCTTCTCAGCCGGGCTGGTGTGATGGACTATCTGGAAGACGAAGTGTATCTCGGTCTGGCAGTTTCGCCCCACGAGCCGACGCTCGCCTGCGATCTTGCCCAGATCGCAGAGACCGCGCAGGCTTACGGCGTCGCCCGAGTGATCGCCGCTCCGCAGCAGCGGGAAGACTTTGACGCGCTGAGGGATGCGCTCAGCGAATGTCCCGAAATCAAGTGCGTCCCATCCGTTCGCCGCATGACGGAATGGGCCGAACGCAAAAAACACGCTCCTCTCCTCGTCATCGCCGCAGAAGCCCAGCCGGGCATCCCCTGGCTGGAAGCAAAACGGCGCATGATCGAGACCTCAGGCCCGGTGCTGATCCTTTTCGGCGCCCAGCCGCAAAGAGAGAACGTGATCGCCATGCGGCCGCAGCAGACTACCGGTGGAGAACTGCCTCGCACCGCTCTGGTCGCAGCCACGCTGGACCGGTTCTTCGGTTCGCGATAATCATTTTGCATTAGCAGGGAGGTAAGCAGTATGGATCCCAGAGTTAAACTCGTAGAGCAGAAATACATGAAGGCCGAGGGCGAAATCCCCGCCTTCCGCGCCGGCGATACCGTGCGCGTTTCCGTGAAGGTCAAGGAAGGCACGCACGAGCGTCTTCAGGCCTTTGAGGGCGTCGTCATCGCCCGCAAGCACGGCGGCATCAGCGAGAGCTACACCGTCCGCAAGATCAGCAACGGCGTCGGCGTCGAGCGCATTTTCCCGCTCCACTGCCCCAGCGTTGCCAAGATCGAAGTGAAGCGCCTCGGCCGCGTCCGCCGCGCCAAGCTGTACTATCTGCGCAAGCTCAGCGGCAAGAGCGCCCGTATCCCCGAGCGCCGCGCCTAATCGCGCAGCATACGCACAAAAAATTGCAGTATTCCGCAAGGAATGCTGCAATTTTTTTATGCAGTCGTCTTCTTTCACCGTACAAAAATTCCCGGCTCCGTTTGCGACGAAGCCGGGAATTTTTGTGTACGTATCAAGAAAGAGTTACTTGTGCAGGTTCAGCACGATGCCGTTTTTGCCGAACACCCAGCCCGTGCCGCTGCCGTACTTGACCTGATACCAGTTAGCCGACGAGCCGGCGGGGCGCTGCGTGTCGAGCACTTCAACGACGGCGTCGGTGAGACGGCCGATGACCTTGCTGCCCTTGTCGGAGTTGGGGACCGTGCGCACGTTGGTGCTGCCGCGCATGTAGACGAACTTCTTGTTGACGGCCGCCTGCGCGTCCTGAAGCTTCGATTTGACCTCTTCAAGCTGCGAGTTCAGCGCGGCGATCTGCGCGTCGCGGTCGGCATTCTGCTTCGTCAGGGCCGCGATCTCGGAATCCTTGGCCGTAGCCTGCGCCGTCAGGTCGAGGATCTTCTTGTCGCGCTCAGCGACAAAGCCGACCTGCTCCTGCACCTTGCCGTTCATCTCAGCAATAGCGGCGTCGCGGCTCTTGAGCTCGCCGTTCAGCTGCCTGTAAGCGGGATCGTTCTCGCGAGCGTTGCTCAGCGTTTCAGCAAGACGGCTCTGGTTGTAGGACCACATCAGCGCCGCGCCGACGACAGCTGCAAAGACAGCAGTCACGAACGCGCCGTGCAGCGTCAGGCGCTTGGCGGGAGCGGCCTTCTTGTCGCTGGTGCTGATGAAGGCGCCGGCAAGCATCGAAGCAAGCGCCAGAAGCAGGATCGTCACCCACGAATAGCTGTAGAACGGCGTCCAGGCCATTTCCGCAGCCAGCGAGCCGAGCATGGCGCCCAGCAGCAGCCACACGGAGAAGCGGGCGCCAAGCAGTGCCAGAACAGAGCCGACGATCGCGGCAGCGCTGATGGCGAAAATGCTCTGTCCCTTGCAGTCGAGCGCGGCAAACTCTGATGCCAGATCGACCGACGTGCCCTTGGCAGCCAGCGAGCAGCCCAGACCGCTCATGTAAAGCGCCAGCGCCGCAGCGGCAAGGCCGAAGATGCACGCATAGACGTATGCGCTGGTGTAGCGGCGGGAGCCCTTCGACGAACTGCCGCTTGCCGACCAGGCGACAACGGCCGCGAGCAGGCAGAGCGCAGGCGCGCCCCAGGAATACGTATAGAGCGAACCGGCGCGGAACTCAGTCACAGCGCCCGCGACCGCCGCCACGAAGAGCAGCAGGCCGCCCAGAGAGCCGCGGAAGAAGGCGAAGACGCCGCCAAGGACGGACAGCCCGGCCATGCCGAGGGCGACCTTCGTCTTCAGGTCGAACGAAGCAAAGTCCTTCAGCCAGCTTAGATCCTTGCCGTGAGATGCCGCAGTCTCCCACACGCCGCTCATGTACAGCGCAAAGGCAGCGGCGGCAAGCGCGAACAGAAGGCTCCAGAAGCTGAAGCGTGACGGCTTGTCCTCGTCGTCCTCTTCGTCTTCGGCCGCAGCTACGACAGGAGCAGCGGGCTCGTCCTTCTCAAAAGCAGCTTCATCAAGCGGCGCCGGAGCAGCGGGTTCTTCCGCAGCGGGCGCAGGCTCGGCCGCAGCCGCGACGGACGGAGCCGCCGCCTGTTCCGTCAGGACCGCGGGAGCTTCCTTGTCCTGCACGGGGGCAGCCACGCCGTTCCACTCCTGCTCATCGTCCTCTTCATCCTCGTCACGGCGGCGGAACCAGCCGAACACGGCCGCAGCGCCGAACAGTCCGGCAGCCGCGCGGACATACGGATAGACGATGCCGAGCTTGAACTCACAGTAAAGGCACACGCCCGCCGCCGCCAAAAGCAGCAGCGAACCGAACCTCTTCTTGCAGAGCGCAAACAGAGCGCCCAGCACCGCCAGCGCCGACGAACCAAGGACGCACAGCGTCTTCGCATCGAGCGAAGCGAGGTCCTTCAGCCAGCTCAGATCCGCGCCGCGCGCCGCGATCATCGCGAACACGTCGCTGTACACCAGCGACAGGGCGACGCCGACGACCGTGAGAAGAAAAGCTAACACGTGCATATATATCCCTCCTCAAAATTTTGAGACAAAAAAATCCGTCTCACCGATCACCCGATCATTCAAAAATTATAACATAATCGCGTGTGCAATTCCAACCGCAACAGAGAAAATCTTGTTTTTGCTTCGCTTTCTTTCCCTGTCGCTCCCGGCCATTCGGAAAGGGCCTTGACTGCGCAGGTTCAAAACAAATATAAATATGACCATCCCAACGGCATGCTTTTTGTACGCCGTTGGAACGGTCATTGTTTGCGGTTCTATGATCCGGTATAGGCGTCGCTCATGCGGCGGAACCAGTCGAGGAAGCGCTGTTTCAGGCCGGGCCGTTTTTTGAGGGGAGATGGCGCAGAAGCTGCAGCAGCTTTGGGAACGGTCTTTCGCGTTTCTGCCGGAGGCGGGACGATAGGACGCCCATGAGCGTTCCGATCAAGCAGAAGCAGCGCCAGCAGAGCTTCGACGATCTTCTTGTTCGGGCCTGTCATGCACGCTGCCAGCTCTTCGCCGACAAACCAGCCGACGGCAAAAACAGGCGCGTCGTCAGCACCGCCGGCCTGGACGGAGATCTTCGTCGCGGTCAGTCCACGGCTTTTCAGCTGATCGGCTGCGATCAGGTCGGGGCGCGGCGGGATCTCCGGCTTTTTCACCTTGAAAGGGATGCCGAGCTTTTTCAGCACGCCGGGCCACGACCTCGTCTGCGTCACGCCGCGGACGATCGCGTGAAGACGGGCCTGTTCTTCGCTGAACGCGCTCACTTCGGTGATGAAAGTCCCGGTGCCGGCGACGATGCGGCAGGTGATCAGCGACTTGTTTTCCGTGCTGGGATTCATCTCAAACCGCAGCTCGCGCCGGCGGCTTTTGCGCATTTCTTCGGCAAACGCCGCCTCAAGCCGGGAGGTCAGGTCGCCCAGGCCGTCTTGCAGATGCTTCTCACGTCCCTGTTCACCGGCCGTCAGGACCTGGACGACGCGCCAGGCGGCACGCTGTTCGGCGCGCTCCCTGGTTTCGTCAGCGGCCGTGACAAGGTTTTCTTTGTTCAGCATCAGTGAAACGCCCGCTCGCGCCTTCCCCGCCTTCTGCGAGACAGGCGCGTCGACATAGCGCACATTCCCCAGCCGCAGGCGGGCACAAAGCTCATTCAGCCGCTCTTTCGCGTCGACAGGGACACCCGCGGGAGCGAAAACAGCCTCGGCAGGCGGAGCGCTCACCGCAGCTGGCGTATGTGCCTTCCGAACAGCAGCAGCGCTGCTGACGGCGCTCTGCTGCTCGGCCTCGCTGAGGCTGACGACAGTTTCTTTTCGTGACGCCCGGATGCGCCCGGAAAGGACGCGGCGGAAATGCGCGCGCTGCACGGCAGCACGCTTCTGCTGTTCGGCAGCGGAAACGCGGTTGAGGCGGCCGAGGGCGTCGCGTGCAGCGTTGCGCTCGGCCGTGATCTGATCGCTGCCGAGGCCGGTGCCGGCTTCCTTGCCGTTCAGCGTGACGGTCGTCTCGAAAATGCGGCCTCCGTTGGCCCATCTCCGCACCGTCTTGAACTTGGGAGCGCCGAGCTTTTCAAACTCGCAGTCGCGTTCAAGATGGCGCCGCGCGTCAAAACCCGTGCCCTGATCGGGATAGTCGCCGAAGCTCTGCAAAAAGCTCTTCACCGCTTCCAGACCGCCGTCGAGGAACAGCGCACCGGCCACGGCCTCGACGGAATCCTCCACCATCGCGGCCGTGATGAGGACGCCCTCGCCGGCGCTGATCATGCGGTCAAAGCCGGCCTCGTACCCCCAGGCAGACAGGTTCTGTCCGCAGACCAGCTTCGACCGCTCGATCGTCATAAAGCCCTCGTCAGCCTCGGGATATTCGCCGTACAGTGCCGAGCCGACGATCAGGCTGATGGCGGCGTCGCCGAGGAATTCCAGGCGCTCGTTGTTCTGGCTGGGACTCTGCGAACTCTCGCTCGACCGCTGCACGAACGCCAGGTGCAGCAGCTCGGGACGGCTGAACTGGTAGCCGATGCGCTTCTGAAAACTCTCCGCCCGCTGCAGAAAGTCGCGTGACATCGTATTCGTCTGATTCATGTTCATTCACCTCCTTTCGTCATGATGCGCCGCGCCGTATGCGCTGCGCGGCACGTACAGGCCCATTCTACCATACCCGGAGCCGATTTTCGGGACAAAAAAGCGCGCTGCCTCCGCTTTGAGAGACAGCGCGCTGAATTTTTCGCACGATTACGCGTTTTTGACGACGAACGAGCGAACCGAGATGCCCAGTTCGTCAAGCTGCTTCTGCTCCACGACCGACGG
>JAGAYQ010000200.1 GCA_017940445.1 Pyramidobacter sp.
AACAGTTTTACGTCCAGAGCCGGCGCGGCACGAACTCGATGAAATGGGACGCGCTGGAGACCAAATTCAGCTGCGCTGACCTGCTGTCGCTCTGGGTGGCCGATATGGATTTCCGTGCGCCTGAATGCGTGAGAGACGCTTTGAAAAAAGCAGTCGATTACAACGTTTACGGCTATTTCGTGCCGCCGGCAAGCTACAAGCAGGCGTTTATCGACTGGGAGAAAAAGTATCACGGTCTGGCTGTGGAGCCTGAGTGGATCAAGTTTGCGCCGGGGATCGTGACGGGCATCTTCTGGCTGATGCACACGTTTACCCGGAAAGGTGACGCCTGCCTGGTGCTGACGCCGTCGTACTATCCGTTCATGGAGGCGGTGGAGCACACCGGCCGCCGGCTCATCACCAGCCGTCTGAAGGAAGAAGACGGCCGCTACTCGGTCGACTTCGCTGATTTTGAACGCAAGGTCAGGGACGAGAAGGTGCGGCTGTTCATCCTCTGCTCGCCGCACAACCCCGTGTGCCGTGTCTGGCGTGCGGACGAGCTGAAGCGGCTGCTTGAGATCTGCCGCAGGTATGGCGTGCTCGTCATCAGCGACGAGATCCATCACGACTTTGTTGCCGAAGGATACAACCATCTGCCGACGCTTTCGTTTGAAGAGTACCGCGATATGGTGATCATGCTGACGGCTGCGAGCAAGACGTTCAACATGGCGGCGTTCAAAAACTCGTTCGTGGTCATCCCCAATGAGGCGCTGCGCGAAAAGTACGCGGCGTTTCTGCGCGAGAACCGCACGCAGACGGGCGGCATGTTCGGCTATATCGCTGTCGAAGCTGCGTATAAGGGCGGGCGCGAGTGGTTTGAAGCGGTGTGGAAGCAGATCCGCAGCAATTACGAGACGATCCGCACGGCGCTGCTGGCGAAGTTCCCCAAGGCGGTCGTGACGCCGCTCGAGGCGACGTATCTGATGTGGATCGACATCGGCGCGTATGTTCCCGGCGCAGAGATCGCGCCCTTCGTCGAGAAGGAATGCCATCTGGCGCTTGATTACGGCAACTGGTTCTTTGAGGGCGGACGCACGGACGACACGCATATCCGCGTCAATCTGGCGACGACGCCCGAGAACATCGATAAAGCTCTCAGCAATCTGCTCGCAGCGCTGTCGCGCCGGACGGGCAAAGCATAGGGAAGGAGTTTGTGAATCGCAATGGAGTATATGAAGGTAGCCAATAGTTCGCTGCTGTGGATGGCGTGCATTCCCGGTGTGGCGCTGTGCATCTTCCAGGCCTGGCTGTTCTTTGCCCGCGCGCTGCGCGACGCCCGTCAGCTGGGCGTGAGCGGCGAGCAGGTGCGCAAGGCGGCTTTTTCCAGCGCCCTGACGTCGATCGGTCCTGCTGTCGTCATCGTGGCCGGCATGGTGACGCTGCTTGTCTCGCTGGGCGGTCCCACCGCGTGGATGCGTCTTGCTTACATCGGCGCGGTCAATACGGAGATGACGAACGCCAGCCTTGTGGCTTCGACGGCCGGCATCAAGCTGGGCGAGGGCGACATGCCGATCAATGTGTTCACGACGATCGTTCTCTGCATGGGCGCGTGCGCCTGCGGCTGGACGCTGTTTACCGGGCTGTTTGCGCACAAGCTGGGCGACATGCAGCAGAAGCTCTCCGGCGGCAGCTTCAACGTGATGAAGATCATGTCCGGGGCTTCCAGCATGGGCCTGTTCGGCTACATGGCGTTCGACCGCGGTCTGCCTTACGGCAACAACACCTGGGCGGCTGTCGGCGGATTTGTGGCGATGCTGGTGCTGGGCTTCGGCAACAAAAAATGGAAGCTCAAATGGCTGTCCAGCTGGACGCTGCCCCTGACGATGCTTTTCGGCATGGCGTGTGCCGTCGTGGCCCGCTCGATCGGCGCCTAACGGCAGAGTAGAGAAACGGAGGAAAATCTTATGCAGAATCAGATCGATCCTGAGGTCTTTGCGGCAGAACATCGCAAGTACAGCATCCGCGTCGGCAAGTTCACCAACATGCTCGGCGTGCTGCTCGCCTTCCTTCCCGGAGTTGTGCTCACCGTTGCCGGCTATCCGCCTGTCTGGTCAGTGGCGATCACGGCGCTCGTGGCCCGTATCCCGCAGCTGATGTGCTGGTGGTTCATCGAGCCTATCAGCTACTACACCACGCTCGGCCTTGACGGCACCTACATGTCGTTCCTGTCCGGCAACATCTTCAACATGCGCGTCCCCTGCGCTGTGGCCGCGCAGGAAGCCGCCGGAGTGCAGCAGGGCACCAACGAGGCCAACGCTGTCTCCACGATCGGCATTGCCGTTTCGGTCGTGATGAACGTGATCATCCTCACGCTGGCCGTCATCTTCGGCAACGTGCTGCTGGCCAACGTCAGCGCGCGCGGCATCCAGACGATCAACTACATGCTCCCGGCGCTGTTTGGCGCGCTGCTTGCCAGCGAGATCGTCAAGCGCCCCAAGCTGGCTTTCTACATCGCGCCTGTCTTCGTCTCGCTGAGCCTGCTTTACAAGCTGGGCGGCCTCAACTTCATGAAGGCGTTCACCTGGTACCGCTACATCGGCGGCAACTACGCCGTCGTGCTCGTCACGATCGTCTTCAGCTCCATGTTCTTCGGCAAGTACCTGGCCGAAAAGGGCAAGATCCGCTAAAGCGGGAGGCCGACTATGAGCTGCGCTGATATGCTCGCAGAGGTCCGCGCCGGCGTCGACAAGTTCATCGCCATCCGCCGCGACCTGCACATGCATCCAGAAAAAGGCTTCGATCTGCCCCGGACAAGCGCTTTGGTCAAGCGGGAGCTTGAAAGTTATGGACTGGAAGTTCAGACTGGCTTCGTCCCCTGTGCCGTACTCGGTGTCCTGCGTACCGGACGCCCCGGCAAGACGGTCGCCATCCGCGCCGACATGGACGCGCTGGGGATGCAGGACCTCAAAGACGTGCCCTACAAGTCGCAGAACGACGGCGTCTGCCACGCCTGCGGGCATGACTCGCACACGGCGATCCTGCTGGGCACGGCCAAGTACCTGTCTGACCACCGGGATGAGCTGAAGGGAACGGTCAAGTTCGTCTTCCAGCCGGCCGAAGAAGGTCCTGCCCCCGGCGGCGCCAAGCTGATCATGGAATCGGGCGTGCTCGACGACGTGGATGTGATCATCGGCGCGCACACCCAGCCGCGCTATCCCGCCGGAACGGTCATCTACCGCTACAACGAGATGTACGGCAGCGGCGATTTCTTTGAAGTTCATCTCAAAGGCGTGGGCGGACATGCTGCCGCGCCGCAGAACGCTCACGATGTGATCACGACCGCCGCGCAGATCATCAATGCCTATCAGTGCGTGAAGGCTCGCGAGTGCGCGCCGATGAAATCGAGCGTCGTGTCTGTCTGCTCGGTCAACGCCGGCGTGCTGAGCACGAAAAACGTGCTTCCTGACGAACTGACCTTCGGCGGCACGTTCCGCACCCACGACGACGCCACGCGCAGCTACCTGAGCAAGCGCCTTGAGGAAGTGGCGAACGGGATCAGCGCGCTGAACGGCGTGAAGTGCGATTTCAAGCTCGAACCGCTGTTCCCGCCCTTTGGCAACGACAACGAGGTCACCGACGTGATCCGGCAGGCCGCCACCGATGTGCTCGGTGCCGAACATGTGGTCGAGATGACTGAGCCGTTTATGGGCTCGGAAGACTTTGCCCACTACACCAAGAAGATCAAGGCCGCGTTCTTCCTCTTCGGCGTCGGCAACGAGGCAAAAGGCATCACTGCCTATTATCACAATCCGCGTTTCGACGTGGACGAGGATGCTATTGCCCCGACCATTGCCGTGATGGCCGAGACAGCCAAGCGTCTGCTGGGCTGCTGAAAGATCAAGAGAACATGAGAAAAACCGGAGCAGCGCGGCTGTCATGCGCTGTTCCGGTTTTTTTAGGCGCTATCATGGGTGTTCCATGTGGAACGACAACCTCCCCGCATGCGAACAGTGTTTCCGCACGCGGGGAGGTTGTTTATTCTTTGTATTTGGGCTTACGACTTTTTCTTTTTCGCCTTCGCCGGCTTGGCGGGAGCGCTTTCGGCCGCGTTTATTTCGTCGACGGCCTGCTGCCAGAGGATCAAATCTTCGGGAGCGAAGCCGTGGCGATGGCCTTTCTTGGCGTACTGGCGGGCGACGAACTCGCGCAGCGCGGGGCGAAAGCGCGGATGCGCGCAGTTTTCGATGAGCAGCTCGGCGCGCTCGTAGGCCGTCTTGCATCTCAGGTCGGCGAGGCCGTACTCGGTGATGATGACGTGCGCGTCGTGCTCCGTGTGGTCGACGTGCGACACATGCGGCACGATGCAGCTGATCGTGCCGTTCTTGGCCGTGCTCGGCGTGGTGAACACGGGCAGCGCCGCGTTGCGCGCGAAGTCGCCCGAGCCGCCGATGCCGTTCATGATGCGGTCGCCGCCGATGTGCGTGGAGTTGACGTTGCCGGCCAGGTCAACTTCGATGGCGGTGTTGATGGCGATCAGCCCCAGGCGGCGCACCACTTCCGGCGAGCAGCTGATCTCGACCGGACGCAGGAAGAGCTTGTGCTTGAACATGTCGAGCGCCTTGTAAAACTCGTCGATGCGCTCGGGCGAGAGCGTCAGCGCCGTGCCGGAGGCGAACGCCACGCGCTCCGTCTCGATCAGGTCGAGAACGGCGTCCTGAAGCACCTCGGAATACACGGTGAGGTTGCGGAAGTTCGACTTCTGAAAGCCGCCGAGCACCGCGTTGGCCACGTTGCCGACGCCCGACTGGATGGGCGGCAGATCGCGCGGCAGACGGCCGGCGGCCACTTCGTCCTCGATGAACTTGATCAGATAGTCGGCCATCTTCTGCGAGTTCTCGTCAGTCTTCGCCAGCGAGGCCGTGCCGTCTGGGATCTCTGTGATGACGACGGCGGCGATCTTGTCGGGCGAGCAGCGGATGTAGGGCATGCCGACGCGGTTGTTGGGCAGCACCACGGGGATCATCTCCGTCTGCTTGATGCGGCCGGGGCTGTACACGTCGTGAATGCCCTCCAGCTTGACCGGCTGCCACATGTTGACCTCGACGATCACCTTTTCGGCGTATTCCACCAGCGTGTTGGAGCAGCCGATCGACGTGCTGGGGATGATGTTGCCCTGCTCGTCGATGCCGATGGCCTCGATCACCGCCACGTCGATCTTGCCGAAATAGCCGTTCTTGATGAAAAACGGCACCTGCGACAGGTGCATATCGACATAAGCGATCTCGTTGTCGTTGATCAGATCGCGCATCGACTTATTGCTCTGATACGGATAGCGGCGGGCGATGACGCCGGCGCGGGCCAGCTGACCGTCGATCTCGTCGCCGACAGAAGCGCCGGTGATCAGCGTGATCTTGATGCGCTCGCCCTTTTCGGCCCGTCTGGCCAGGGCAGTGGGCACGGCCTTGGGGTAGCCGGCAATCGAGAATCCGCTCGTGCCGACGGTCATCCCGTCCTTGATGAGCTGAGCGGCGGCCGCGGCAGTGGTGACTTTGGCCTCGACTTCGCGATTGCTGATGCGGTTTTACATGCGGTGATCTGCTCCCTTCGTGATAAAAAAGCGGCACTTTCAGCCTCAAGCCGAAAGTGCCGCTTTCGTCAGCAAACCGTTCGTGAACACAGGAAAACGGTTTTTGCACACGCTCTCTTGCTCGCGGATGTTGTTGCGTATCAGGACGGCAGAGCCCGCACAGCACCCATACCGTCATCCGGATATTCAGTTGCGCTTTTCCTCCGCGCCGAGACGCCGGGAAAATTTCACAAATATAATACCGTCAAAGTCAGAAAATGTAAAGGCCGAAAAAAATACGATGATGATGTTTTAAACTGGACTGGACAGGGGAGCTTTCCCGGTGAAACACAGTATGTATGGAACAACAGAGAGCAGCTTTGCTCTTACGTGAGGAGATGAGAGAATGTGCAGCATTAGACGACGGGAGCATGAAAAGTAGATATTCTCTGTGAAGATGCTATGTCTATCCGATGAAGGGAAAATATTTCGTTATTAGCGCTCTGCAATTATTTCGGTGCTGTGTATCAGAA
>JAGAYQ010000201.1 GCA_017940445.1 Pyramidobacter sp.
AGATGCACGCCTGCGGGCACGACGGACATGCGACGATCGGCATGGCCGTGGCGAAGGAGCTTTCCTTGCATAAGGACGAGCTGTGCGGAACGATCAAGCTGATTTTCCAGCCGGGCGAAGAGGGCGACCGCGGCGCCGCGGCCGTCGTCGGAAGCGGCATTTTAGACGATGCCGACGTGGTCCTGGCCGCGCACGTGTACGCCGCGCCGGAGGGCAAGCTGGGCCTGGCCGGTTCGCAGATGGGGCTGTACGCGACGACAAAGTTCGACGTGACGATTACCGGCAAGAGCGCTCATGCGGGGGCGGCTCCGCAGGAGGGGAACAATGCCATCAACGCCGCCTGCCTGGCGGTGACGGGGATGCAGTCGTTCCTCCAGGACGGGCGCGGATGCAGCCGCCTCAACGTGGGCACGATTCACGGCGGCACCGGCCGCAACGTGATCGCCGAACAGTGCTCGCTGCGCATGGAAACGCGCGGGAGCGACACGGCTGTGGAGCAGCGCCTGTATCACAAAGCGCTGGCGACGATCGAGGGCGCGTGCGCCGCGTTTGACTGTACATATGAGTCGAAGATCATGGGCATCTGTCCGACAGGCGACGGCGATCCCGACCTGGCCGCCCGTATCGCGAAATGCTGCGCGGGCATCCCTGATTTTGACTTTACGCAGGCGGAACTGCCGCAGACGGGCGGCACCGATGATTTTGCCTGCATGATGGAGGCCGTGCGCGCTCACGGCGGCAAAGCATGCTACATGGGCTTGCTGACGCCGCTGAAAGCCGGGCATCACAACAGCCGTTTCGACTTTGACGAGCGCATCCTCAAAGCGGGCGCCAAGGCGTTCATCGCCGTCGTCGACATGCTGATGAGCGAAGGCGTGCGCGCATGAATCCGCTGCTGAAAAACTATTTCCCGGTCGCCGACATCATCGCCGGCACGTTCGGCCCCGGCTGCGAGGTGGCCGTGCACGACCTGGAGCAGCCCGACCGGTCGGTGGTGTACGTGGCCGGCAGCGTCACCGGGCGCAAGGCGGGGCAGTCGTTCGATCACCTCGTCAAAAACGTGCTGCTCAACGAACAGTTCAAGGACGACCGCGCTATCAACTACACGTTCGAAGCGAATGGCAAAACGATCCGCTCGTCGTCGGCGCTGATCCGCGACGAGGCGCGCCAGGTGATCGGCATGATCTGCATCAACTGCGACCTGAGTGCGCCCGCGGCGATGAAAGCAGCTCTTGACGCGTTTTTGAACGCCGGCGGCGGCAACGCGACGGTCGAAGAACCCGATCAAAACGTCGTCGACGTGATCGACGGCCTGATCGCCAGGATCATCGGCGGCGCGAACGTGCGCGAACTGTCACGCAAAAAGCTGATCGAACTGGTAAAATTCATGGACGACAAGGGGATTTTCCTCGTGCGCGGCTCGATGGAAAAGGTCGCGGACCTGCTTGGCGTCTCGAAAGTGACGCTTTACAGCTATCTTGACGAAGCGAAAGGAAAAAGATGAACGCTATGAAAGAAGTCACGATCGACGCCAAGGGCGTCAACAAAGGCCATTACGCTCCCGGCATGATCGCCGGCGGGCTGCTGTTTATCTCCGGCCAGCTCTCGCTGGATCTGGATACCCGCAAGCCGGCCGAGGGCGGGGCTGCTGAGCACATGAAGCAGGCTTTGATCACCCTCGACCGTGTGCTCACATCGGCCGGACTGACGCGCGAAAGCGTGGCGCAGTGCCGCGTCTACATCGCCGACGTGTCCTACTGGGACGCGATCAACGAAGTTTATGCCGAGTTCTTCGGCGAGCACCGCCCGGCCCGCATCGTCGTGCCCGTGCCGGCACTTCACTTCGGCTGCCTCGTCGAGATCGAGGCTGTGGCCGAACTGAGCTGCGCCCAGCGGTGAGCAAACGATGACCGTACCAGGCGCTCCTCAGGTCGAGATCGGGAAGGAGCATTGCTCGTTCGCGTTTGATCCTTCAGCGCATCCGGCTGATTCTGCCCGGTCAGGGCAGATCGTCCGTTTTCACTGCCGTGACTGCTATGACGAGCAGATCGACCATGACGGCAAGGAGTTTTCTCAGCTTGACATGA
>JAGAYQ010000202.1 GCA_017940445.1 Pyramidobacter sp.
CAAAATCTTTAGAAAAGGCGTGGAATTTAGGAAGAAAATCTTATCAAAATACCACCAATAACTTTATAATGGATTATGTGCTTAACAACTGTTTAACGGAAAACCACCAAAAACTTTACATGCCCGATCAAATAAATTTAGCGCCTCTTCGCCTCACAATAAAACGAGCGCCGAGAAAGCAGCTCAGCGCTCGTCAATTTTTATACCTGTTGATCTTCGGGCCTTCGTGGCGGCTTTGAATGTGTTTTCAGCGCCAGAAGTGCGGGATGAGGATGCCGGTCATCACCAGCGCGGCGCCGATCAGGCTGCGGGCGGTGAACGTCTCGCCCAGGAAGACCAGCGCGAGGATGCCCGCGCTCACCGGGGCAAGGGCGCAGAACAGGCCGGCGCGTTCGGCCGTGGTGCCGCTTTGCGCCACAGGCTGGAGGGTGAAGCCGAAGCCGGTGCACACCAGCGCCAGGCCGGCCACGCACAGCCATTCCGTCATCGTCGGCGGCAGCTTGGGCCCGCCGCAGGCGAGCGCGCCGAGCGTGGAAAACAGCGCCATGCCGCCCACCTGGACGATGCCGATCGTCAGCGCGTCGTATCCGCGCGCGGAACGGTCGGTGATGACGATGGCGGCCGCGTAGAGCATGGCCGAGGCCACGCCGAACAGGTCGCCGGCGGCAAAGCCGGTGAGGCCGTTTTTCAGCGTCAGGCAGGCGATGCCGGCCAGCGTGACGCCCACGCTGACCGTCGAGCGGAGCGAAGGCAGGCGGCGCGTGAGCACGGCCTGATAGATGGGCACGAAGACGAACGCGGAGTTCTCCAGAAAGGCGATGCGCGACGAGTCCGACGTGCGCAGGCCCATCAGCTCGCACGCCATCGTGGCGCAGAAGACGAAGCCGAGCAGCAGCCCGCGCAGCACCGCGCCTGACTGGGCCTTCGCCAGCCGCCTGGCAAACAGCAGGCAGAGGAACGCAAACGCAGCGATGAAGCGCACTGAGAGCAGATCGAGCGGCTGCATCGACCTCAGCGCGATCTTCGACAGCAAAAACGACCCGGAACGGGCGATGATGACGCAGGCCAGCAGCACCTCGGCAGCAGAACGTCCCAGCCGGGACGGCGAAATGTCAGGACTCATGCGAAAACAGACCTCCCACCACAAAGTGCCTGTATCATACAAGTTTTCTATAAAACGGCCAAGGTCTTAGCCGTTTTATAGCGCGCCGTCGGCGCGCGTAGAAAACTGCATGAGACGACGTGGCGCCTGCAGGGCGCCGACTGCCGCGCCCGTTTTAGGCGCGGCCTCGCGATTTGCCTTTTAATCGCGAAACAGTATCATACGCCCGTTTTCATATTGCGTAAAGCGCCAGATTATTCACGCATCATTGCACTTTTCGCAAAGCGTGCCGCCCTGGCGGCGCTGGAAGCGCCAGCTGCGGTATCAGTACCGCTTCTGCCCCTTGAGGATCATGACGTGGTCCATGTCGGGCGCGACGAGCGCGTCGTCGACCTTCTCCTTCCAGTCCTCTTTGGCGACTTCCTCAAAGGCGATGGTGAGCGCCTCGGGCTTGCAGCCGAAGACGTTCAGCACCGTTTTCTGGATCTCTTCGACCAGCTTCTGGTTGATCGCGGGATCGCGCGGATACGCTTTGATGGCAACATACGGCATGGATACTCCTCCTGTCCTAGGTAAACATTGAATCACATTATGCTGAAATTGACGAGCTCACGGGAACGCTGAGAAAATGCGTCAGATCCGAAGAAACCTGACCGGAAGGGGCTTCGGAGGCGTACTTCGGTACGGTGGAGAAGCCCCTCGGGCAGCGTTTCGCAGGAGATGGCGTATTTTATCAGCGCTTCCCTAATCGTCGTCCTTATATACGGGCGACAGATAGGGCCAGCGCTTCAAAAACAGCTCTTCGTTCGCGGCGATGAAGGCGGCCAGCGCCTCAAAGTCGGCAAGCTCGTCGGGCGTGTCGGCGCTCGTCAGCTCGCAGTGAGTGCAGTTCTCCATCGTGCAGTCGCCGCCGAAGCAGCGGGCCATGACGAAGATCTTCTTCGGGTCCCATTGGGGTGAGCCGGCGACGGCCGCGGCCAGCCACTCCGGCCCCAGCGGCGCGGTGCGCTCGCTCAGGCCCCACTCCGGGTCGCTGCCGGCAATGTAGATCGTCCCGGCCTCCTGCGGGCACATCGATGCGTACAGGTTCCACATCTCGTGCACCGCTTCGGGCGCGCTCTCGATCAGGTCCTCCAGACGCTCCAGAATTTCTTCGCTGCTCATGTTTCAACGCCTCCTTGTGCGGGATGTACCCTCATTATACAGCATTCCCCGCCCCCAGGGCCGCTGCGCGTTTGCTTCCGCTTCGGAGCGGCCGCCTGGTTATAATACGGTTAAAAACGGTTACAGGGCTGTGGATAAGTGAGCCGGCGCGTGATAAAAGGCGCTTTGAAAGCTAAGCGTCACCAACAGTCAAGCACCTCTTTTTTTCGCGTCAAGTACCTAATCGCCAACAGTCAAGCACCTAAGAACAACAGTCAAGCACCTAAAATTGAAGGAGGGAAACACATACTCTCAGTGAACCGAGCAGCCGTTTCCCTCCTGGACCTCACTTATGAAACTTTATTTCTATTTACTTTTCCATTCGACGCAGAGATTGTCGGCATCGTCGATTTCCCAGTCGAGCGCGGCGCCCGTCTGCTGCGCGACCGTTTCGGCGACATGCTGGATCGCCATGCGCACGCGGCCGCGAAAGACGCTGAGATCTCCCGTCTCGCTTCCCACGCGCTCGCGCAGCGTCTCCACCTTCACCGGGAACGGATGCGCGAACGTGCGGAAGTAGCACCACAGCGCCAGAGCCAGCTGATCGTGCCCCAGCGCCAATCGCACGCTCCACTCCAGCCGCTGCCATTCGCTGCCCAGAAAAAACGGCTGAAACGCCCGGCTGGGCTGCACCCACAACCGCCCCTTCGGCTCGTTGTCGTACAGCGTCAACAGCGAGCCCGTCCAGCGCGCGCCGTCCAGCTCGATCGTGATCAGCCCTTCGCTCAGCCGCCGCAGCCGCTCGATCAGCGCCGTGCGGTTGCTCTTGGAGTTCGTGCGTCCCAGCTCGCGCAGCAGCGTGTAGCACGACAGGCTGACGCCGCACATGTCGCGCTGCTTTCGGGAGCGGTACAGATTCATCACCGCCATGTAGACGGTGAGGTCCTCCTGGTCGAACCGCTCGCCTGAAAAGCGCAGCTCGATCCCTTCCGGCCCCGGCAGACGCTCGTTTGTGCAGCATCGGCGGCAGCCGCGCGCGCGCACCGCGAACAGCGGCAGCTGAAGCAGCCGTTTGGGCGCGCCCGACAGCCCCGCCGGACCTTCCACGATCAGCGGCTCGGACCGGCGATCGCCGTGTTCAAGCGGCAGCAGCTGCCCTTTGGCCGCCATGCGCTCCAGTTTCGCCCGATGCGCCGCCCGCGCCCGCAGGATCGTCGCCCGCAGCTCGCGCGGCAGCTTCATCCAGCTTTTCGGATCGGCGTCGTCGGGACAGGGCAGATCGTCCAGCTCATCGAACTCGATCAGAGGCGTCTTCGCCGGCTCGTCCGGCCAGCAGCCCTGCCCCGAGTGGAGCCGTTCCGCCGGCTTCGGCCCTGGTGAAACATGTGTATTCATTTTCAACCGTTTGACAGCATCGATATCATTCTTGCTCCTGCGCTCCGATGCGGAAAAAGCCGCCGCGCAGCGCTCCCGTCCGTCAAACGAAAAAGCCCCATATCCGCTTTGGTGAAATTTTTCCATATTTCAGCTCCTTGTTGTTCAAAATCAATCCCATTGTAACGATATACTCAAGCAGTGTGACAGATCTTGGGGGACGGGATGATTATAGCCCAAACTGAAAGTCATTACAAGAGCTGAAAAGATTACAGATAAATTCAAAGCCGACACGACGACACAAAGAGGGATCAAAGAAAAAACCCGCCGAAGGGCCATGGGCCCCGGCGGGATAGGCAGTCTTTGAAGGAATCGCCCCAGGCAGTGCAGCGGCCGGCGCCTTTGCTGCATGTGCCGCGAAGAACGCCATCATCGAAGCGCTCCATGTGTTTGCCAATAATAATGAGCGCCGGGGAGATCCGCTCGGCGCTCATCATCAATCACTGCCATTTTTGCTTTGTGCCTTTGTGTCTTTGTGTTACGGTTTTGAACTTACCGCTCCGCGGATCAGGTCAGCCAGGCGCTCTTTTTCGGCGCTGGGCAACTGGCGGTTCTGGTGGATGTGCCACACGGCGTCGTGGCCGGCATAGTCCTTTGCGGACGCATCGGCGCCGCTATTGAGCAGCAGCTTGACCACTTCAAAGTCGCCGCGGCCGGCCGCGA
>JAGAYQ010000203.1 GCA_017940445.1 Pyramidobacter sp.
CGCGGTAGTCGCCGACGGGGATAAGCTCGTATTCAGGGCGCTTGGTAGGGTCGTAATTCCTCGGATCATAGCCGGTATAAGGCATTACTTCTTTTCTCCTTTCGGTGCTTTAGGCTGTTCGGGGATCGTGAACAGCTGGTCGAATGTGCAGTATTCGCGCTTGTGGATGCGGTCTTTGGCGACGGAGTAGTTCGTCGCCGTCAGTTGGATGATGCGCTGATTGTCCGGCGTGATGACGATACGCCCAACCGTGTCGCACAGTCCGCAGATGATGTCGCTCGTCTTGCCGGAGAGGGCGGGGCGAAACACCTGATATTTCGTGCCGTCAGAGCCGGTCACTTCCTTCGGCTCTTCCCATGCGGTGAAGACCGTGTTGCAGGGCAGGGCGCGGATGCGTCTCACGTAGTCGGCGATCTTGAACTGCGTCTGGTTGTAATGGCCCAGCTCAGGCGCCCCGCCGTTCTTGCCGGTACGGCCCAGAACGGTCAGCATCGACTTTTCAAGTTCGCTCAAGCTATCGATGCAGACGAACTCATAGGGACAGTTCTTTTCAAGCATCTGGCACAGCTGAGGCAGATCGCTCAAGTCTTCGTTGAGGCGGCACACGTCCACGTCGCCGGCTTTTCCGGCGAGCACTTCAGAGCCGCGATCCACGTCAACAATCAGGGTCTTTCCGGGGAGCATCCCCAGCAGCGTCGTCTTTCCCATTCCGGGGCGGGCGTAGATAAGGGCGCTCTGATTGCCTGTCTTGATGTCGCTCATTTTCAGAATTTGCATGGGCTCAACTCCTCATTGTTGTTTTCTTTTTTGACGAAGCCCGTCAGCGTCTGAGGGTCGCAGTCAAGGCAGATACTTCTGTACGGGCAGTCGACGATCATGCAGTGCGCAGGATTGCGATACCAGAACTTGCGCCTGCGGATCTCCTTCGCCAGTTCCTTGAGATGGGCGATCGTCTCTTCGATCTGGCTGAACGTTCTCACGACGGTGAAGCTCTTCACGCGAGTTTCGTCGTACCAATCGCGCACGCGCTCCTGGAACTGGCTGTCCGTCTCGTTCTGCTTCTGGCGGATCGTCGGCTTCTGCACAGCTGTGTAATGCACGCGGTTGATGAGCTTGTCGGAAAGGAGCGTCTGCGCCGCGAGATAGATGCTTACTTGGTCGTCCAGTGCCAGACGCTCAAGGTACATATCGTCCAGCGTGTTGCGCGTGGTCTTGTGCTCGACGATGCAGCCGTCTTCACACACGGCGTCGATCTTGCCGCGGATGATGAAATATGGCGTGATCTTCACGGCAAACTCCTGTTCAACAGCCTTGATGCCCCATTCGCGCCAGGGGAGGAAGCGATCGAAGGCCGCTGCCATGGTCCCCGCGATGCCCTCAAGACGGTATTCCTCGCCGCTCAGGATCTTTGCCACATAGTCGTGATACTGCGAGCCAGTCGTCAGGGCCTCGCCAGGCGTCACCGGCTTGAGCTGATGGATATATTCCAGTTCGTACAGGCGGGGACAGGCTTTATAAGTGCGCACCATAGAGGCCGTCAGGATCACTTTCCGCCGGAGTGATGGATGGGCCTGTCGGGGCATTTACTCCGTCACCTCCGGTTTGAAGTCCTCCAGGGGCTTGGCAAGGATCCCGCGCAGACGCGCGTTTTCGCGGTACAGCTCGTTGATCTGCTCTTCCAGCTTGCCCTCGCGCTGTGACCAGTGCGAGCGTTCCAGCTCATGACGCGCGATCTGCTTTTCGAGGGCATAGTCGCCGTAGCGCTCGTCGCGGAGGAAGATGAAGAACATGTACAGGGCGGAGATAAGCAGGGAAGTGGAAGCGGCGATAATAAAACAGTACAGGTAGATTTTCGAGTCCATCAGTAAGGGCTCCTTTCTGCCGCGCAACTCATGGCAAAGTCCATCATGGCATCATCGCGCAGGCGTGCCGACTCGTTCTCAAAGGCCGACACCGCACGGGGCGCCTCGTCATCATCGAGAAAATCGAGCGCGTCCTCAAATTCCGATAGCGTCATTTTGCAAAGGTCTTTCATCGTGCTATACTCCTTTTGAGCGGTTCCCACCGGTCCCGCTTGATTTACGAGTCGTCGGGATGGCCGTCCTGACGGCTCTTTTTTTCCCCATTTCCAGCCGCTCGTCGTCAAAGCCGAACGAATCCGGTTTCAGCTTGAACAGCTCGCACAGGCGCCAGAAATATTTGCTCGTCGGTGTCAGACCGTCGCTTTCAAACTGCAGGACCATCGGTCGACAGCACAGCAGCTTTTGCGCCACCTGCACAAGGCTCATGCCCGAGTCGAGACGCGCCCTTCTCACAGCGCCCGCGAAGATCATGCGGGCATCGAAGATCTCCTCATCCGTCATTTGTCGAAGGGCATGTCCAGCTGATCGTTGGGAAAGTCGAAGTCGCTGAAACGGTGCTCAAGGTCGTGCTTTTCGATGATGACGCGGCCAGAACCGTCGCACGACGCGCACTTCACCCAGCCGCAGTCAGAGGGGTAGTAGCCCAGCCCCTTACAGTCCTTGCACAGCTTCACCGTCATTGTCTCTTCATCGAAGATTTGTTTTGGCATGTTCAAATTCCTCCTTCACGTTGCGCAGTGCGCAGTTATAGCCAAGTTCCCAGCCCGCCGCCAGGCCCAGAGCAAGGGCGAAGTAGCCGACAACGGCAAGCGGAACGCCGATACCGCAGGTATTCATGCAGATCACCTCCGTGCCTGCTGACGTTCGATGTAACGATCCCAAACGTCACGCTTCCACAAACGCTTCGCGCCGGGCTCCGTGAACGGCTTCGGGTACTTCCCAATGCGAAGGCCGAGCGCCAGATCGTTGTAGCTCTTACGCGTGTAGTGCTTCATCACAAGCTCAGAGTCGAGCGTTTCAGGGAGTTCGGGGCGCTCTGAGTCGTCTGCCGGACGCTGAGCTTCCACAGCCTTGAGCGAGTCGATCGCTCGCAGTGCAGTCGCCGCGTCGCTCTGGATAGTTTCAAGGCGCAGCCGGATGTCGTCGAGAGTCAAATTATTCACCTCCTGTTTGCTATAATCGAATCACCTGGAGAGAGGAGGTGATTCTATGCGTAAATGTCCAAGTTGCGGCAATGTGATCGTTGATTACAGCTGGAGAAACACAACGCTGCGACCGGAAGAGTTCGGCAATGATGTCATTCATGCAGTCGAAGTTCTGTGTCCGCATTGCAAGCATGTATTCAACGTCATCAACAATCCTGATGCGATTGCGATCGAAGCCGCTGCGCGAGTTCTAAATAGCTTGCAGAACAGGACGATTTAAGCCCCTCTTGCACAGGGACGATCGTCTTCTCCCAAAACTCCCTGACGATTTCTGCCGCTTCATCAGGCGTCAGCAGAAAGCTGAAGGGAGTTTTTATTGTCACTGTGCGCGTATTGTTGCCGTAGATAGTGATGAGAGCATCAATTTCTGAAGAGTCGTCGAGAGTCATTGAGTCACCTCCTTAAAGTGATCGGTTGATTCGTTAGTAGTATTATATCAAATCACGTGATTATAGCAAGACGTTGTATTTGTTAGTGTTATTTTCACGTTGCAAACCGGTTGATTGTGTGTTATAGTACACAATGGGAGGTGTACGAAATGATTGGAGAGAGGATTTCGTACTTTCGGCGAAAAAGAGGACTAATGCAAAAAGAGCTTGCAAAATTAGTAGGTGTTTCGGCTCAGACAATAAGCGTCTGGGAAAAGGGAGTAATAAGTCCCAGTAGCGCAAAATTTGAAAAAATTGCAGAAGCTTTAGGCATTACAGTCACGGAGCTTTTAGACCTCGCCGAAGACACAAAAAAAGAGCCTGTCCCAGTGAAGGAACAGACCCAACAGAAGCCCTTTCAAATCCCTCTCAATCCCGACGTCGAGGCCGCTCTCCGCCTCCGGCGCGAACGTCCAGAAGTCACACGCCTCCTCGCAAACAACGAATATTCCGACGACCAAATCCGCGCCCTCGCGGCAGTGCCAAAGGCAGAAAGGCAGGGATAACGTCAATGAGTGATCGCGGCATCAGGATATACGAATACTTTATGTGCACGATTATCGCCATACCGGGTTTCGCGTGCCGCGTCGAGCTTGCAAACGGCCTCGGGTGGCTGCTGTATCATTTCATCGTCTGGCTCTTCTCCGGCTCGTTCTGGCACTTCCTCGGTTTCCTCATTGCCGTTCTCATCGTTTTCGCTCTGACGCTGTTCGTCAAAGCGGTAATAAGCGGAGGGCCGAGTTACGACGACGAAGTATACTCATCATTTTCATACGACGCTTACGACGGCTACGACGACGGTTATTAACCGAAAAAACAGGAGCGCGTTCCAATCCCGCTAACCATGCGGGGCAACAAAAACACACCAAAGCCAGTAGCTAGCATATATCACATAAAACGTGAGTTTTTCAGTGAGTTGCTTAAACGCTACTTTCATGATAAAATGCGTCAACAGCGCGGCGAGCAAGAGACAATAAAGCCCGCCGAGCGCGCCAGTTTTCTTTTCGCTGCATGGCGAGCTGTTACCCCGTGGTGCAACGGCAGCACAAGGGATTTTGGTTCCCTTGATCCTGGTTCGAATCCAGGCGGGGTAGCCATTTTATTTTTTCATATTGTTTCATAAACGCCCAACCCTCTTGCAAACGGGGGTTGGGCGTTTTATTATTTCTTCATGGCGCGTCATATTTTGCCAAAAATCATTTTCTGCGGTACCTTTCGCGGTACCTGAAAAGGGGCAAAAAGTACCATGAAGGTGAAGGTAGGGAAAGAACAGGCAATCAGCACGGCTCTGACCGATACGATCGTGAAGGATCTCAAGCCGAGAGACAAAACGTATTTGGTCTGTGATTACGACTGCCTCTATTTGGCTGTGCATCCCAGCGGCGTGAAGTCGTGGGTGTATCGGCCGCGCGATGGACGCGGGAAGAAAACGCTCGGGCGGTACCCGAGGATGAAATTGAAGGACGCGCGGCGCGTGCGCGACGAGCTGGCCGAAAAGCACCAGCGCGGCGAGGATGAGGGCGTCACGCTGCGCGAACTGGCGGCCGAGTGGATGAAGATGAAAGTCCTCGGTACTTTTGCGCCAGGTACCGTTCGCCTGATCCAGCAGCGGCTCGACACGTACCTGCTGCCACGCTTCGGCGACCGCATCGTGAGCGAAGTGACGCCCGTTGAGCTGCTGGACCTGTGTCGGCAGATCGAAGCGCAGGGCAAGATCGAAACGGCCCATCGCGTGAAAAATCTCTGGGGCCAGATCGCCCGCTACGGCATCGCCGCCGGCGGAAAGTGCAGCCGCGATGTGAGTCAGGATCTGGCGGGGGCCATGCGCCCCTTGAAGAGCGAGCACCGTGCATCGATCCAGGACAAGAAGCTTCTGGGAGCGCTCCTGCGCTCGATGGCCGACAACATCACGCCCCGGCTGAACCGCCTGCTCATGTTCCAGGCGTACACCTTTGTCCGGCCGACGGAGGCCCGCTGTGCGCGGTGGGAGGAGATCGACTTCGCCGAGCGGCTGTGGCGGATCCCGCCCGAGCGCATGAAGATGAAGCGTCCGCACCTCGTGCCGCTCAGCCGTCAGGCGATGGCGATCCTTGAGGCCGCGCGGCCGAAGGAGAGCGGACTGATTTTTCCGAGCCCCGAGACTGGCGAAGCGATGTCTGATATGACGCCAGTGATGGCCCTTCGCCGTGCCTGCCAGAAGGCCAAACTGCCGCCGATGGTGCCGCATGGATGGAGGAGTGCAGCGTCGACGCTGCTGAACGAGTACCAGTGGCCGGCCGACGCGATCGAGCGACAGCTGGCCCACGTGCCCGGCGGCGTGCGCGCCGTGTACAATTATGCGCAGTATCTGGACACGCGCCGGGAGATGCTGCAATGGTGGGCCGACTTCCTCGACGCGCTGAGAGCCGGCACGGCGGAGCCGGAAAAGTCGCAGATTTAACTTGCTGGCAAGATTAACGCAAGAAAGAAATAGGGCGCTAGCCCTTGCAAACACTGGATAATTTAACTTGCCCGCAATTTGCTCGCACTAAAAACACAATAAAAAAGAACAGTGAAC
>JAGAYQ010000204.1 GCA_017940445.1 Pyramidobacter sp.
AGCCAGCGGGGATCGGGCGTGACAAGGTCGATCGCCCAGCCGAGCACGCCGGCCCCTGCGGGAGCCTTTCCGGCACGCGAATTGCGGCAGCGCTCCAGGGGCAGGAACGTGGCACGGCCGCCGCTGCGCTCTTTGAGCAGGTCGATGCCCACTCGGGCCTGGGCCATCGTATCGACGAGCAGCCAGTACTGACGGCCGCCCAGATAGGCTTCGAGGCAGGCGGCCAGCTTTGCGTCGCACGAGAACGACTCGACGGCGGGAATGGTCTCGATCTTCAGTCGGCCCAGCTTGACTGCCGACAGCACCATCTGCACGGGCTTGGGGTACAGACCGGCCTCGGCGCGCTGGAGCAGGCTGTCGAGCTCGGCTTCCGCCTTGGCGATCGACCGGCGCAGACTCTGAGCGCGCACGGCCATTTCCTGGCTCTGTGTCGCCGCTTCGCCGCGTTTTTTCTCAAGCGCATCAAGCGCGTCTTCCAGCGTCTCGAGCGCTTCGTCAGCCGATGTCAGCTTTGTGACAAGCTCGTCGCGCTGAGCGCGCAGGCCGTTCAGCGCTTTTTCGCGCTCCTGTCCCTGAACTTCGAGCGTCTGAGCGCGGGCGTCCATCTGCTGAGCTTCTTCAAGCAGAGAAGCTTCGCGCTCGATCAGCTCCTGACGCTTGCGCCGCTGTTCTTCAAGGCGCTCGTCGCGCTTGGAGAGCCTGTCTTCAAGATCGCCGACGCGCACGGAGAGCGTGTGCTCCTCCTGCGTCAGCCGTCCGGTCTGCGCGGCCAGTTCGCCGCGGCGCGTCTCTTCTTCTTTGAGCTGGGCGTCGAGACGGTCGTGCTCTTCGCCGCAGCGGCGCAGGGCAAAATCGCACTCGCTCTTTTCAGAGTTGAGGGCCATCTCGCGCCGCAGCACGTCGTCAAGCCTCGGCTGAAGCTCTTCGAGCGCATCCGAGAGGCGGGCGCGTTCGCGCGCGTATTCGCTGCCCTGTTCGCGCAGCACGTCGAGAGCGTTTTTCCACAGCTTCGCCCAGCGTCCCGCGGCGCCAAGCCGTCTTTCGGCTTTGGCATGGCGCTCTTCCAGCCCGGACAGCCTGCTCTCCTCGGCGCTCCGCTTGGTGTGATACAGCACCGCGCGCAGTTCCTCCAGCCGGGCCTGATAATCTTTCGCCTTGCGTGCGTTCACCAGATCGGGAGCGATCTCCTCGCGCCGGGCGCGAAGTTCGCCCATCAGGGTGTTCAGCCGCAGCAGCTCCTCGCCGGACTGCTTGAGTTCTTCCTGGGCGCCGTCGCGCTTTTTGCGGTACAGGTCGATGCCGAACAGCTCTTCGAGCTGCAGGCGGCGCTGAAACGGCTTTTGCAGCACGGCCGTGCCCACTTCGCCCTGACCGATGAAGGCTGAGCGGTCGCCCTCAAGATGCCACTGCTGCTTGAATTGCGCCAGGTCCTGCACGCGCGTCCGCGCGCCGTTGACGTAGAGCGTGCCGCCGGAGGCGTCGAGATGCCGGCGCAGCGTGGCGCGGCCGCCGTCGTCACTGAGTTCGAGCGACACGTCCGTCTCAGTGGCTTCGGACAGACCGGCCGAACCCTGAAAGATCAGGTCACTCTGGCGCGTGATACGAAGGCGGGCCGCGCCGCTTTCGCCAAGCACCCAGCGCAGCCCGTCAAGGATATTGCTCTTGCCGCTCCCGTTCGGTCCAACGATCGCGGTGAAGCCGGGGGCAAACGGAAGCTCATGAGTCCCCCCGAAACTTTTGAAATTCTTAAGAGTCAGCCGTTCGATAAACAACGCTCGTATCTCCTCTGCTGCGCAAAAGCGTGACGCGCGCCTCAACGCTGTTCAGCGATCCCTGCAGGTCGAGACGGAACTTCTCCAGCGGCATGCTGCTCTGTCCGCGCAGGAAAATCCTGCGGCCGAACGCCTCTTCCCACGCGCTTAAATACACCTCTGCCACGTAAGCGGCAACCGACTCGTGCGCGTCGATCAGCACCGCCTGAGCGCGTCCCGACATGAAGATCTTGCGGATAAAGCGCTTGAGCATCAGCGCCAGTGCGTCTTCTTTGAGCACGCGCGCGCTCGTGCCGCACATCGGACACGGACGCGTCAGCACCGAACGCAGATCGGCACGCGCCCGCTTGCGCGTCATCTCCACCAGGCCCAGCTGCGAGATGCCGTACACGCGCACGCGGCAGCGATCGGCGGCAAACACCTCGTCCAGCTTGGCCAGGAGCGCCTTGCGGTCTTCCTCCGGCTCCATGTCGATAAAGTCGACGACGACGATGCCGCCGATCGAGCGCAGCTTGAGCTGCCAGGCGATCTCCTCCGCCGCTTCCAGATTGGTGGCCAGCACCGTCTCGCGCAGAGAATGCCCGCCCGTGTACTTGCCCGTGTTCACGTCGATCACGGTCAGCGCCTCGGTCTGATCGATGACAAGATACGCGCCCGACTTCAGCCAGACCTTATTGTCCAGCAGCGCGTCGATCTCCTTTTCCATATCATAGTACTCGAACAGGGGGATGTTGCTGCGGTGGAACGTCAGGCTGGGCATCGCCTCCGCCTTTTTGTAGCGCTCCAGATATTCCTTCACCCTGTCGTATTCTTCCTGATTGTCGACGATGATCTGCGCCACTTCCGAGCTCAGTTCATCGCGAAGCACGCGCCCGACCAGCCCCATGTCTTTGTAAAGCAGACACGGCGCCGTCTGCTTGGCCGCGTTGTTTTCGATGTCGCGCCAAAGCGCTTTGAGCTGCTCCAGGTCGTCGTTCAGCACGTCAGCGTCGACGCCTTCCGAAGCCGTGCGCATGATCACGCCGAAACCAGCGGTGTCCATCGAGCGGGCGACTTCCTTCAGACGCGCGCGTTCCTCTTCTCTGACGATGCGCTTTGACACGCCCACGTCGTGGCCGCCGGGAACGAGCACCAGATAGCGTCCGGGCAGCGAGATCCGCGTCGTCACGCGTGCGCCCTTGTTCTTGCGCGCCGTCTTCACGACCTGAACGAGGATCTCGCCGTTCGGCTTCACAGTGACGCCTCTGGCGTCATTCAGATACAGAAAGCCGTTACGGCCGTCGCCAAGTCCGACGAATGCCGCATTCATCCCGGGCAGAACGCTCTCCACCCGCGCTTTGTACACTTCGCCGCTTTTCTGGCATTCCCACATCCGTTCGATGAAGAGCTCGCTCAACCGACCGTTTTCCACGATCGCTACACGAGATTCTTCAGGGTCGACGGTGTTCGCCAGGATCACGGTGTCCGGCCTGTTTTGCTCCGCTTCTTCTGAATATTGCTCCATGTGCAACGTTTGCATGTTCACTTTCCTTATGAAAAACGGTCGTGCGCCGCCCACGCCCGAAGGCTAAAGCAGCGGCGCGATCTCCTTCTGTTCGCTCTTCCACCGGCCCAGGACAAGGCGTGCGATGCACACGTCCGGCCAGCCGCCGATCAGTTCGCGCTCGATGAGCGCTTTGACGAGCGCCCCCGGTCCGTTCTGAGACGGATCGAGCATCACCAGTTCGATCCCGTCGGACACGCGAGCCGACCACGGCAGCACCTCAGGCGCAAACGCCTCAACAAGGGCGGACTGCACTGCGTCCAGCCGCGACTCGTCGCGCGGGCACAGCCAGTATTTCGCCGCGTCGAAGCACTTGTTCAGCGACATCATATCTGCGGGGATGTGCGCGCCTTTCAGAAAACGGAAACCCGTCGGCGCACAGGCGTTCAGCTTTTCGACAGCTTCCTGTGGCGTCACGGCCGACTCAAACCAGATCTCGGCCGTCTCATACTGCGAGACGACGCCCACCGGCAGCGCCGGCCCCATGACGATGTGCGGATGCGGCGACATGCCCTGCGTCAGCCCCACCTGGAGCCCGGCACGGCGAGCAATGCGGCCGAACAGCTGAGGCAGCTCGACATGGCGCACAAAGCAGGCAAAGCCCCTTTTTTCAAAGATCAGACGAATGCGGTTCATCGGCTCACCCCGCTCCACGCGCAGCCTTTCTTCTCCCAGCCGCAGGCGTTGCACGAGCCGCCGCGGCAGTCGGGCGTTGTCTGCGCCAGCTGCGACCGGCGGTACTCACGCAGCAGGAACGCCTTCGACACTCCCGCGTCGATGTGATTCCACGGGAAAGCCTCGTTCTCAGCGCGAGTCCTCTGCGCATACCATACGGGATCGACGCCGGTGTTTGCAAAAGCCTGCATCCAGCGGTCGAGACTGAACGTCTCGCTCCAGCTGTCAAAACGTTCTCCCAGCCGCCAGGCTTCGAGGATCGCGCGTCCCACGCGGCGATCGCCGCGGGCCAGGACACCTTCGATAAACGACTGAGCCGACTCGTGATACTTGAAGCTGATCGCGCGCGAACGGATCTGTCGTTTCATGAACGCGCCCTTGCGCGCCAGCTCCTCGCGCGTGCTCTGAGCCACCCACTGAAACGGCGTGTGTCCCTTGGGGACAAATCCCGCGACTGAGACGTTGATCTGCGCCCGCTTCGTGTGCCGGCGCCCGATCGACGCGGCGCGCTCGGCCAGCTCGACGATGCCGCTCAGGTCCTCGTCAGTCTCGCCCGGCAGGCCCATCATGAAATAGAGCTTCACCTTCTGCCAGCCGTGAGCGAACGCCGCTTCCAGCGCCGCGTCGAGGTCGGCGTCGGTGACGCCCTTGTTGATCACATCGCGCATGTGCTGACTGCCCGCCTCGGGCGCCAGCGTCAAACCGCCTTTTTTCATCACTTCCAGCCCGGCTGCGAGCCCCACGGAAAAGTTGTCGACGCGCAGGCTGGGCAGGCTGACCTTGATCCCCTCATCGTGCAGCGTGCTCAGCGAGGTGAGCAGTTCACCGATCTTCGGATAGTCGCAGCTTGCCAGCGAGACAAGACTGCACTCTTCCCATCCCGTCTGGCGAATGAGCGCACGGATGCGGTCTTCGACAAGCTCGGCAGTGCGCTCGCGAACAGGGCGGTAGATCATCCCCGCCTGGCAGAAGCGGCAGCCGCGCGAGCAGCCGCGGAACAGCTCCACGGCCACACGATCATGGATGATGCCCGAAGCGGGCACGATCATCGACTCGGGCGCGATCGCGTCCATGTCCGTGCAGATCACGCGCCGCCTGGGCAGCGCGAACTCAGACGAAAAATGCACGCCCGCTTCGTCATATTCGCACGACACGACGCTCGGCACATACGTGCCCGGCAGTTCTGCCGCCGCACGCAGACGTTCGCGCCGGGGCTTTCCTTTCGTCTGCCGCAGCAGCTCCAGCAAAGGAGGATTGACGGCTTCGCCGTCACCGAGGCAGAAAATATCGATAAAGTCAGCGAGCGGTTCAGGAACGAGCGCGGCAGGGCCGCCCGCCAGGACGATCGGATCGCCGTCTGTTCTGTCAGACGCCAGCTGCGGCACGCCGCCCAGATCGAGCATCGTGAGGATATTGGTAAAGCTCATCTCGTGCTGGAGCGTAAATCCCAGCGCGTCAAAATCCTTCAGCGCCCGTCCGGACTCGACGGAGCCAAGCGGCGTCCGTGATGCCCGAAGCATCGCTTCCATGTCGATCCACGGGCAGTAGGCGCGCTCCGCATCGATCCCGTCAAGCGCCTTCGTGCGGGGATACAGCAGCTGGAATCCCAGATAGCTCATGCCCACTTCATACACGTCAGGAAAGCAGAAGCACAGGCGAAGATCCGCCTTTTCCTTCGGCTTTGTGCTTCCCCATTCGGAAGCGGCGTAGCGCGAAGGCCATTTTGCTCCGGCGATCAGCGGCCAGCGGGGATCGTCAAATTCTTCAAATCTCAAAATCGATCATCCTTCATTTATATAACATCCGCCTCGTCGGGCGAAACACGACCCAAACGATTCCCCTCAGCCCTTCTGCACGGCAATAGGGGCGCGTTCTTCCGGCACGGAATTCTCGCGCCGTTCCAGCTCGTCGGCCGCCCCCTGACGCAGGACGAT
>JAGAYQ010000205.1 GCA_017940445.1 Pyramidobacter sp.
TACGGCGTCTATGAGGAGGGCGAGCTGATCCGCGATCTGGACGGCAACGTCATCGGCGCCGAAAAGGTGTTCCACGCGCTGCTCAAAATCGTCGAAGTCCATCCGACCTACTCCGTCTGCGCCTACGTGAAGGGCAAAGGCAGCCCGGCCAGCATCCGCATCGGCGATCTGCTCGACCAGGTTGATCGCGGAAAGGCCGCCCGCAGCCTGATCGTGACGCCGGAGCGCGTCGTCCCCGATGATCCGCAGCAGTAATCCGCTCACATTATTACGCTCATATTATTTCCGCCCGCGGGGCGTTTCTTCTATTTTTTAGAAGAACGTCGCGCGGGCGGATTTTTTTGCGCTCTGCTGTTTTTACGAAATACGCCTGAGACGGCGGCGGCTGCAAGGCGCCGACGGCCGCGCCCAACTTTGGTGCAGCAGAACGACAGACATTTTCTCCGTGAATGAATGCTACTCGCTGCCGATCGTGTCGAGGCGGCCGACGTCGCTGAGGGGAAAGTCGAAATACGTGTCGGGATACGGCTCGTCTTTCAGCACAAAGTGCCACCATTCGGAGCGGATGCCCTTGAAGCCGCACTCCATCATGACGCTGCGCAGCACGGCGCGGCTGCGCTCCTGAACTTTCGTCAGGCCCCTGGCAGCATAGTGCGACCGCTCGTCGAACAGGTCGAACGGACCGCCCATGTCGAGCTCGCGCCCCGTCTTCATGTCGACGAGCGTGCAGTCGACAGCGCTGCCGCGGCTGTGTCCGCTGCGCAGGGCGATGTAGCCTTTGAGGTGGAGCACGCTCTTGTCGAGCTTTGGGTAAAAATACGACTTCATGCGCACGTCGCCGTTCAGCGACCAGCGGTAAAAATACTCCACAGCCCGCGCGGGGCGGTAGGCGTCGTAGATCTTCAGCCGCAGGCCGCGCGCCTCGAACATCGCTTCGGCCTTTGCCAGCGCGCTTGCGGCTTCGCGGCACAGGGCCATGTCCGGGCGGTCATAGCCGGGCAGCCGCTCGCCCGTAAAGTTATACGTCGAATAATAGCGCGGCTCGAGGATGACGCCGGGCGCCACATCCGCGATGCGGACAAACTTTTCAGGCCCGGCAGGGGCGGCCCAGGCACAGCGGCCGGCGAAGAGCGCGAAGACGGCGCGCCGCAGCGCCGCAAGGCCCTTTGTTCCGTTTTCACTGCACATCATCAGCTACAGCACCTCCATGCTCACGTTTTCGCACCGTTATTATACCAATCCAGGCGCTGATCGGAGCGTCCGGGCAGCACAATTTCGGCTGAAAAAGAGCGACAAGGGATTGATGAATACTGACTATTGATTTTTCATCATCGGGGAAAAAACGCACGCGGGCATTTCTCCCGCGTATGGTATGATGATGTCAAAAGCAGTTCGACCCAAAGGAGGCGTCAGCGATGAATGCAGCGGGGATGATCATACTGGGCGCGATCGCGGTCTTCGCGTTCGCGGCGACGATGGCTTCAAAGAGCGTGGGCCGGGGCGAGTGCGGCGGACGCTGCACCGGCTGCGGCAAGTGCGGCCGCGGCCGGCCCGCGAAGCGCGACACCCAGCACTAAGGCTCACATAATAAAACGGCTGTCTCCCCTTGCCAGGGGAAACAGCCGTTATTATGTTAAGGAAACGCTGATAAAATACGTCATCTCCTGCGAAACGCTGTCCGAGGGGCTTCTCCA
>JAGAYQ010000206.1 GCA_017940445.1 Pyramidobacter sp.
GCTCGGACGGCACGCCGGCCGTCTTGCGGTATTCGCTCAAAAAAATTCGCACCTGCGCGCGGTCGACCTCGTCCTCGATCTCCTCCGGCGGCATGGCCGAAAAATACGCGGCCGCCGCGCGAGAGCCGGGAGAGGCCAGCAGCGCCGCCTTATCCTCCGCCAGCCGTCCGGCCAGCTCCTGCCGCCAGGCAGCACCAGACCTGGGCAGCGAAGTCCACTGATCGTAGCGGAACAGCCCTTCGAGCGAGCGAAAATCGTCCAGCCGGCGGCGGATGGCGCGCACGGCTTCAAGATGTTCGGCAAAAGTCATCGTCGTTCCTCCATATCCATCACGTCATGCCGCTATTGTACCGCAAAACAGAACGGACCGCATTTCGATGCGCTGCGCCTGAGCCGTCGCGCTTGACACTGGTTATAATCAGTGTAGAATTGAAGTGCAAAGGAGGAATGGCGATGGGCAAAAGCTACAGCAGCCGCGAGGTCATCAAAAAACTGACTGACGACGGCTGGTATGAAATAGGCTGCCGCGGCGATCATCATTACTTCAAGCACGACACGAAAAACGGCAAGATCACCGTTCCCCACCCGAAAAAAGACATCAAGCCGGGGATCTATGACAGCATCATGAAACAGGCGGGATTGAAATAGCCGCCTTCAGGGAGGTATCTGCATACCATGGCACAGAAAAAAGATCTGCGGGTCTATCCCGCTTTCATCGCCAGAGACGGCGACGGTTTCGGCGTTTCGTTCCCCGATCTGCCGGGCTGCCTGACCTGCGCCGACACGCCGGAAGAAGCACTCGCCAGCGCCAAGGAAGCGCTCGAAGGCTTTATCTATTTTTCAGAAAAAGACGGCGATGTCCTTCCCGCGCCGACGCCTTTTGAAAAGCTGACCGTGCCGCAGGGCGCGAGCGTCGCGCTGATCAGCGCGCGCATGGACCTGGTGCGCGCCCAGCAGGAAAACATCAGTGTCACCAAGAGCATCACGCTGCCCGCCTGGCTGAACAAGATCGCGATGGAAGCGAAGGTAAACTTCTCGCAGGTGCTTCAGGAAGCGCTGAAACGCAAACTGCAGGTCCAGTAAAAACAGCTCGGAACGAAGAAACAGAGTTCATCGTTCCGAGCTGTTTTTGTCTGCGCTTATCTGCCAGAGCCATCCGCAGCGAATCCATATTTTTCTTTCAGGCAGCAGATTTCTCGCGGTCTAAATCGGGATCGCCGCGCAGGATGCCCGACGAGAATCCGTCTGGATCGCTGTTTCTTCACTCTCAGAGAAACAGTTTTTTGACGCGGCGAAACTCTTCCGGGACTCCATACTTAACAGATGCGAGCTGTGTATCGTCCACGGTACAAATATACTGCGCCATGTGGTCAGCGAAGTTTTCCCTGCTATCAGGATACGCGCCGATGAAGAAAAGCTCTTCGATGGCCGCCTCGATCAGCCGCGCGTACCGATTTCTGTTCGGCAATACCTGAAGCGCCAGATGCACTTTGCCCGCGTTTTCGGGTTTGATTGCCGCCACGGCCCGTAACAATTTTCTAATCGCCTGTTCTTTATTTTGCGTAAAATCCGCGTCGCTGACGCACGTGCACACTTTCTCCAGATCAGCGCAGAATGAAGCGTCGAACACATCCGTTACGTGAGTCGCAAATGCGCCGGGAAGACTGCTTAGAGCTAGTATTGACAGTGGTTGAGCATTTATGCATGATGACAGTAACTGATACAGGCCCATCGCGTTTCGTCCCTGCGGCGAAATCCAGTTCACTATTCTCAGGGCTTTGATGGGCAACGTCTGTCGAATGGGAAGCGGCAGATCGATCTCAGTCATCACCCGAGGGCGTTTTTCTCTAATCAAGGCCAGCACGGGCGCGAAAGCTATCCATTCGTCATCAGGCAGTTGTTCCAGAAAACTTACCAGCACGCGGACTATTCTCTTTTCAAGAGCCTCCCTGTTGTCTTCGACAAATTTATCGTCAAAGCGATCCTCGGGGTCACTCTTTGCCTGCAAGCTCTGATTTATCTCTCCACTCATTCTGATGTACCAGTCAAAACGCATCAGTGTCTCACTGCTCAAGAAAGTACCGGACAGGAAGGAAAAAAGACACGCCAGAGAATGCGTGTAGTTGCCATTCAGGAAATTGCACATCGTTCATAGATCTCCTCAATTCTCATTATAATTGCTTGACTGCGCAGAGCGTCAGCTAAAAGAAACCAAAACAATTCTTATGTACAGCCTCCAGACTAATTACACACATTTAAAACCCACATAGGAAACTGTCGCCGTCGCAGAAACGTACTGCCTGCCAGATTCCTCATCGCCCAGATTCGCAGCCATCTTCAGATAAGACAGATATTTTTCTCGATCCGCCTGGAGCTGCCCCTCTACACCATTCGCATAAAACGAAGCTAACCATCTCGCAGACTTCCAATATCCTTGTTCTAGCGACTTTTTATACCATCGGATTGCCTCCCAGATGTCCTTCTCCACACATTGGCCATCTCGATATAACGCTGCAAGCTCCAATTGAGCAAAAGCGTCTCCTTCAGTTGCCAGCTTCTTCACACCAGGCAGGCTCTCTTCTAAAATTGATTTGCGTTCTAAAGAACCTTTTGGATATGCAAATGCGCTATTCAGCCGCGCCAGAGGGTCACCTAATTCCGCGCCGCGTTTGCGCCAATACGCACATTTCTCCTTATCTTGCACGACTTCTCCATAGCCACAATTAAAATATTCGCTGATATGGTACATGGCGCGAGCGCAGCCCGCGTCGGCAAGGTCGCGAAAAATCATGAACGCGTCGTCCATCTGCCAACGCAGGAACAGCTGCTCGGCTTCTTTCAGCCGTGCCGCGAGCGAATCCTGTTCGGCAGCCTTCGCCCGTTCCTGCTCGGCTTGCCGCGCCTTTTCCTCGATCATCTGCCGCCTATACGGCCGAAGCTGTTCCAAAATGTCCGCTTTCGCGCGCAGCAGCTCGTCGAAAACGACTCTTGTGCTCATCGTTGCCTCGCCGTCGAGCTGCTGTTCCGCGATCACGGCGGCGACAACGTTTCCGCGCTTTTTCATTTTGCGCGTCAGATCGGGCAAAAACTGGTAGCTGTCAAGCACAGCCGCAATCAAAACAGCAAAGACGTTCTCGCCGAAGGTCTGCATCGCCAGCGCGACTGAACCGGCGTGTTCGACAGGGATCTGCGCGACACCATCGAGCAGCTGAGCTAGCGTGATCTCCGCGTCGCAGAGGACGCCGCAGTGTTCCAGGCTGTGAGTAAGCACGTCGATCTTGCGCGAATCGCCAATGACCCTGTCGTCGAGCTGCGAAAGCACGCGGCACATCGCGGCGACTGGATTCTCGTGCGAATAGCGTCCCTGTTCGATCTCCGTTTCCAGAAGGTGGAAGTTATCGACGCTCTCGATCTTTTCGTTGAGCTTCGTGACAAAGGCGCCCAGCATCATTTTCAGCTGCGCCTGCTGGGCGCACAGATCGGTAAGCCGCACGCCCAGATTGAGCATGATGCGTTCGTCGATCAGCTGCCGGTCGTAAAGGCCGCTGACCGCTTCTGCCATATAGGCGTTGAGTTTGTCGTGGTTCTGGCGAATCTCGTCGCGCGTCGCCCGATTATTTCCGGTCACGGTGCGCCACATGCGCTGAAACCAGCCCTGCGAGTTGAGCGAATCAACTTTGCAGTCAGTATCGCTCATCAATGATGCCATGCCGGAAAGGATCATGTCCATCTTTTCCGAAGGCTGTCCCGCCAGATACTCCAAATCAATGCTGGGAATCGTATTCATAATACCGTCTCCTTTTAACCTAAATGGAATCGTAGAGTTTTTTCAGTTCAATGTCGAGCGCCGAGCCTGCCGCTCTCGTACGCTGATAATCCCTGTGCTGCTCGGCGGCCCGACGCAGAAAAACGCCGTACTGGCCGCGGGCGCGCTCAACGCTGGCGGCCAGATCGCGATATGCGTATTCAAGCCGCTGGTAGTATTTTGCTTCGTTCAGGATACGGGCGTATTCGCCTCTGCCGAAACAGGGGGCGACGATCTTGTTGATCACGCCGCTGACGGCAAACGCGATCGGGATGGTGATCAGCGACGACAGCCCTGCGACTGTCAGCGCGGCGGAAACGGGAATCATCACGCCGGCCGTCGCTCCGGCTGTAATTCCAGCCTCGCCGCCGGATTTGAGGATCTCTTTCAGATACTCTTCGTCGCTCAGCTGCCCGCTTTTCCAGCGTTTGTAAGAAGCAATGCTTTCTATTCCGACGCCGATGGCGAATCCCACTGCGCCTGCTTTCGCCATCGTTGCGCCGACGTTTTTCAACGTGTAATGAGGCGACGCTTCTCCCCGTTTCATCTGTTCCAGTCGCCGCTCCGCGTCGCTGTCGATTGTTTTTCCATCCTTGAACGTTTCAGTCTGATAGCCTTTGTTTTTGGCAAAATCCGTTTTTTCCGCGTTTGTCACGACCGTTGCGTCGCCGGGCGTGTTGTGCAGGTCGGGGTTCGTCTTGCCGGTGTAGCCCTTCAGCTGGTATTCGCTCGAAGAGCCGTTGACGACGTTCGTTTCAGTCAGGTCGGTACCGGGGCGTATGGGGTCGTCGCCAAGCTCATAGCGGTTCAGCACGTTCTCCGGTGCCGCGCGCTGAGACTGCATGTAATCCCATTCATATCCCTTGCCTTTCAGCATTCGCTGCCGCAAAAAGTCGCTGTTTGAAGCGGCATAGTCCTGCGCGCGCTCCGCGCTGCTGAACATTCCCGATTTGCTGAAATTGCTGTTCATCCAACTCCAAAATTCGACGTCGTTCGTTAAAACGTTGCTGTAATGATTCGCCGCCGCCATTGTGGTCAGCTGCTGAGCTTTGTTCTGCGCGACCAGTTTGCTCGTGTCGTTCATCATGTCGAGCACGTCTTTTTCTGTGCAGGGGATCAGCTCCTGCGGCTTTTTTTCAGGCATTGCCGTTCTCCTTCCATTCACATAAGCGCAGTGGCCTTGCATTTACATGCTTCCATTGCAAAACAACAAACGCATTAAATTATAACAGAGTCATCAAAATTTGACCCAACTAAAACTTGCAAAAAAACAACATAATAACAATTCTATTTTGATTCTAGCGTTCGCTCCGTTTTCTGTCACAGGTCATCGTCATTCCTCCATAAACACAGTTCATCGTCATGATTGTACCGCAAAAGAGCACGGCCGCACGGCGCAAATAACCTGTATCTGCCGCCGTACGGCCGCTTTTTCGTTTTCTTCAGCGCGGAGGCGAAGGAGCTCACCGCCTCGCGCAGAGTTTTTGCAGGTAGCGGCGGAGTGTTGCGATCTCGGGGCGGGCGGCGTTCTTGTCCAGGCAGATGAAGTCGAGCGACGCGCTCACGGCGGGCTCTAGCGGCACGGCGGCGACGCCGAAGTAGTCGGCGAACGACTGCGGCCCGATGATCACGCCCTTGCCGCTGCGCAGCAGGTCCATGTTCGTCTTCATGCTGTCGGAGCGGTAGAGGCGGTTGAGCGCCAGGCCGTGCTGGCGGCAGAGGTATTTGAGCGTGCGGTCTTCCATCGTGTTTTCCAGTCCGGTGATGACGGTGCAGCCGTGCAGCTCGTCGAAGCGGAATTCCTTCTGCGCCGCGCGCGGATCATCGATGGGCAGCAGGATGCACTGGGGCTCGTCGATCAGCGTCCAGCTGGCGAAATCGTCGGCGTTGTCCAGCAGCGACGGCGGCGGCAGGCGGTCGAGTGCCAGGTCGAGCGAGCCGCTGCGCAGGTCGGCGAAAAAGTCGTGTCCGGCCTCGGTGACGAAGGTCACGTCCAGCTCGGGATGCTTGTCGAGAAAGCGCACGATCTTGCGAAACAGGCGGTTGGAGTACACGCGCGCGCCCAGGCCGATGCGCAGTGTGCGCGAGGCGCCGTCTCGGACGCGGCGCTGGAACTCCGTCCAGGCAGCCGACAGAGGGCGGGCCGCTTCGCAGAACTCGTGTCCGCGCTTGGTCACAGCGACGCCGTGCGTGGTGCGCTCAAACAGCTGATACCCCAGCTCTGTCTCCAGCGACTTGATCTGCAGCGACAGCGCCGGCTGCGAGACGAACAGCGCTTTCGCCGCCGCGGAGAAGTTCAGCCGCTCCTCCACAGCCAGCGCGTACAGCACCTGCGTGATCGTCATTGTTCGCTCCCCCCTGTGCATATGGTTATTTAGAAATCTTATTGCGCCATAATACAAAAGTATTTCCGCCTTTTCAAGCCTTTTTATATAATGTAACTGTCAGCACCAGAAATATATTTTCAAACGGGGGGAATTCCAGTGACAAAGCAGCTGATGTCCGGCAACGAGGCCGTGGCGCGCGGCGCCTGGGAAGCGGGCGTGACGTTCGCGTCGGCCTATCCGGGAACGCCGAGCACCGAGATCCTGGAGAATGTGGCAACATACA
>JAGAYQ010000207.1 GCA_017940445.1 Pyramidobacter sp.
ACCTCAACAGGCAAAGCTTCCACCCCGCGAAGGGTGACGCCTTGTATTTCAGCCGCCATATCCGTCTGCCTCCTCCATCTCCAGATAGCGATACCACTTCAGCCTCCACCGCGAGCCGTCTACATCAACTGCGATCAGATCAACACGCCAGCTGCCGGTCCATTGCTTGCGCATCACATACAGTTCTGCGCCGCGGGCAAGCCGCCGCCATTTTTGCGGTCCCAGCGTATCGAGCGCCGACATCACAGGATTCGCACGCCGGCAGCGGACTTCGGCAAAGATCAGTTCGCCGTCGTCGTCGCCTACGATATCGATCTCCGAAAAACGCTCTCTGACGTTGCGGTCGAGGATCTTCACGCCCTGTTTTCTCAAGAATTCAGCTGCCGTATCCTCAGCCCAGCCCCCGATCAGTTCACGATTTTTGCTACGAAAAAAAGCCCTTTCGGCCGGTGAGAGAAGTCCTTCGTCTTCATCGCGCACCGGCCGTTCAGGCTTTACGAACTGAGAGACCGCTTCCGCAAAGCGCAGCATCAACTGTTTCATCGAAGCGATCTCCTTTCTTCTTATGTTATTCTTATCTCCAGGTAAAACTGCGGCGATGGATCGGCGTTGGACCGAGCCTGGCGATCGCTTCACGATGCGCAGCCGTGCCATAGCCCTTGTGCTTCGCAAATCCATAGCCTGGATAGATGCCGTCGTATACCATCATGACGCGGTCACGCAAAACTTTTGCGACCACCGAAGCCGCCGAGATTTCGGCGTAGATATCGTCTCCGCCGATGACCGCCTGCTGATACAGATCGAGTCCGGGGATCTCCCTGTTGCCGTCGACGATCACGCCGTCAGGACGCTGCGGAAGACGCTCGACCGCGCGGCGCATTGCCCACAGCGTTGCGTTCAGGATGTTGATGCGGTCGATCTGAACAGAAAGCGCGGCCTGTGCGCGCCAGATGACGTTCAACTCATTCATGCGCACGAAGACTTTCTCACGCCTCAGCGGCGTCATTTTTTTGGAATCACGCAGTCCCAGCTGGACGAGCTCGTCTTTCTGGCTTTCGCTCAGAATCACGGCCGCCGCTACGACAGGGCCAGCCAAAGGACCTCTGCCGGCCTCGTCGACCCCCGCCAGGATCATTCTTCGTCTTCTCCTTCTCCGCCGTCCTCATTCAGAGCCGGAGCCGCAAGCGCATCCGGACGCTCCAGCGAAAGACTGCCGATCTTTCCTGTGCTGAACGACTCGAGAAAGCGCCGGCCGGCAAGCGTGAAATCAACGTTTCCGCCGCTGACCAGACAGCCAAGGCGGCGGCCGACGCCTTCGAGCACAGCGACAACATCGCCGGGATCAGCGGGAACGCCCCATTTTTCTTCGACGTAATGCCACAGTCCCTGTTTCTGCAGAAAGTCGATCAGGCCGCAGGCTACCGTATCGTAGCCGCCGATCACATCAGCTTTTGAGCATCCCAGCCAGGCAAGCGCCCGCTGGATCGCCGCGCCGGAACGCGGATCGAGGATGCCGGGAGAATCGACGACGAGGAAGTCGCCGCCCTTATACCAGGACACGCCGCGGGTCACGCCGGGGATACCGCCGACAACGGCGGCTTTCTTGCCTACAAGCAGATTCAGCAGCGCCGATTTTCCCACGTTCGGGATGCCGACAACGGCGACGCGCAGCTCGCGATAGGAAGGCTTGCACCTTGTAAATGCCTGACGGAGCGGTCCGATCTGCCGGGCCAGGAGGTCAAATGCCCACGCCTCGCGCTTGCGATTTTTGTAATAGCTCAGCCATTGCGACGTAACGGCTGGATCGGCAAGATCCTTTTTCGTCAGCACGATCCAGACGGGCTTGCGCACAGCCAGCTTTCGGGTCAGCGGCGAAGCGGTCAGCTCCGGGGCACGGGCGTCGCGCACTTCGACAATCACGTCGAGCTTGCCTGCAAGTTCTTCCAGCTGTCGGGTCCCCTTGGCCATATGACCGGGGAACCACGCCGTTCTTCCCGCCATTATTTCACCCGGCCGATCCTGTTCAGCGGCCAGTAGCGGAAGCTCACAGGACCGTAGACGTTCTTTTCGGGCACAAAGCCCCAAAAGCGGCTGTCCATCGAATTGGGACGATTGTCGCCAAGTGCCAGATACGCATGCTCGGGCACCGTCGCTTTGTAATTGTACGTGTCGCGGAAGGTGACGTATTTCTCATCCTGCTTTTCGCCGTTGATCCAGACGATGCCGTTCTTGATCTCAACTTCGTCCCCGGGGAGAGCAATCAGCCGTTTGACGTAATCCAGACTCGTATCTTTGGGATATTTAAAGACGATCACATCACCGCGGCGGGGCTTGCGGAGGAGATACTCAAATTTCCAAACGATCACACGGTCACCAACGAGCAGGGTCGGAACCATCGATTCACTCGGGATCCAGAAATTTCCCACCACAAAGGCTTTCAGCAGCAGAGCCAGCGCCAGCGCCCAGACGACTGTCTCGATCGTCTCGCGCAGCCAGGCCCACGGCACGATCTTTTCCCAATATCTGACAAGCGGAGCGGTCACGTCACTCCACCATTCCTTCAAAGCCATCGGATAAACCTCCTTGAGGTCGATAAATTCATACTGTTTTTCGTTAAAATGGCTAACGTCTTTTAGCCATTTTATAGCGCCGAAGGCGCGTCGAAAAACGCATGAGACGGCGTGGCGCCGTTTTTGCGCCGACTGCCGCGCCCGACTTTGGCGCGGCCTCGCGATTAGCTTTTTAATCGCGAAAGAGTATCACATGATCTTCCCGCCGCTCCGTCTGGTGATTTGACCGCGCAGCGAGACTGTAAGAGAGTCTCCGCTCAGCTTTCCCCGCTCATTGAGAGCCCGCAGTTCAAACGCCGGAGACATGCTGTGGGTGCTCGACTGATAGAACATCTTTCTGGTGTTCCCAGCAAGACGCCATTTCACCTTCGCATCCGCGTAGAAATACTCAGTCCTGCGGCCTGAAAGTCCGCCGCCATGCCATTTCAGGGTGGCGTAATGGCGCTCTCCAGGCCCCATCGGCAGGGAGACGCTGAGAGTAAAGTCGCTGCGCCAGCGGTCGGCACGGCTCATCGCCGAAGCGAGCCAGCTTTCAAGTCGAGCTAGGTCGCGTCTCACCAGTGCCGACTCACCTGCTTCGGCAAAGGCCAGGAACAGCCCACCAGTCAGCGTTAGAAACACCGAGAGACAAATCAGCAGTTCCACAAGAGAGAATGCACGTCTTTTCATCACAGCCGGAGAGACGTTCATGGCGCCGGACGATATTCCGGCACCGTGTCTTTGATCGCCGCACGGATATCCGAAGCGGACAGGATCGCTGTGATCTTTTCGAACATCCCGCTGCTGCCGGACTCGCTGATGCGGGCGCTGAAAATCTTCGGATGAGAAGTCCTGCCGACGTGTTTTTTGTCGTAAAACAGTTCTTCAAACAGTTTTTCTCCAGGCCGGACGCCCGTGTAGCGGATCTCGATGTCACGGCCGGGCTCGAAGCCGTTCAGGCGGATCATCATCTCCGCAACGTGAGTGATGCTCACGGGCTGCCCCATATCCAGCACGTAGATCGTTCCGCTCGCGCCGATCGCCGCAGTTTGCAGGACCAGGCCCGCAGCCTCCGGGATCAGCATGAAATAACGGATCATCTGCGGGTGCGTCACCGTAACGGGACCGCCCGCCGCGATCTGACGCTCGAACTTGGGGATGACGCTGCCGCGGCTGCCGAGGACATTGCCAAAACGGACGGCCATGTACGCCGTGTCACGGTATTTCCCCGCCAGCTCCATCACCGCCATCTCTGCGATGCGCTTGCTGGCTCCCATCACGCTGCTCGGATTGACTGCCTTGTCGGTCGAGATCATCACGAATCGCCTGACGCCGAATTCACCGGCAAGCTGAGCGACATTCCACGTCCCCAGGCAGTTCACGCGCACGGCTTCATGCGCGTTGGCCTCCATCAGCGGCACGTGCTTGTGCGCCGCTGCATGGAAGATCACATCAGGCTTCCAGGCGCGAATGATGCGCTCCATCGTCTCGCGATCGGCAACGTCGGCTATTACTGGGGTCAGCGCTATATTTCCCGCTCGCCCGCTGAGCTCTTCCAGAAGCGAATAGATCGAGAACTCGCCATGGCCGACCAGTACCAGCTGCTTCGGTCCATAGGGGAGCAGCTGCCTGACGATCTCGCTGCCGATCGATCCGCCGGCTCCCGTGATCATCACAGTCGTACCGCGCAGCAGCGCGCCGATCTGTTCAGAATCAAGCGCGACCGGATCACGGGAAAGGAGATCTTCCAGCCGCACGGGACGAAGCGTGTTCATCGTCACCGCTCCGCCGGCAAG
>JAGAYQ010000208.1 GCA_017940445.1 Pyramidobacter sp.
ACCAGCCTCAACCCGATCATGACCGTCGGCGAGCAGATCGCCGAGGCGCTGGAGCTGCACAACACCGACCACAAGTCGCACGAACAGATCCAGGCCCGCGTCGACGAAGTGTTGAGCATGGTGGGCATCTCCCCCTCGCGCAAGAACGCCTTCCCGCATCAGTTTTCCGGCGGCATGAAGCAGCGCGTCGTCATCGCCATGGCGCTGGTGTGCGAGCCCGATCTGCTGATTGCCGACGAGCCCACTACGGCGCTGGATGTGACCATCCAGGCGCAGGTCATCAACATGATCCGTGAGCTGCGCGACCGCCTGGGCACAGCGATGATCATGATCACGCACGATCTCGGCATCGTCGCGCAGACGTGCGACAACGTGGCCGTGATGTACGCCGGGCGGATCATCGAAGCCGGCACGGCCGCCGATATCTACAAAGGCGAATTCCGTCATCCCTACACGGTGGGGCTGTTCTCGTCGATCCCCAATCTGCGCGAAAAGACCGCCCGCCTGACGCCGATCCCCGGTCTGATGCCCGACCCGACAAAACTTCCCGCCGGATGCAGCTTCGCGCCGCGCTGCCCGCATGCGACAGAGCTGTGCCGCACGACACCTCCGGCCGCGTACAAAAACAATACGCACGTGATCGAGTGCCATCTGCTTGAAGGAAAAGACGGCTGGACGAAGGAGGCGCGTGTATGATGACGAACATGGAAAACGTTTCCAATGTCCCGCTGATCGAGACCCGCGGACTGAAAAAGTTCTTCAAGGTACGCGGCGGCCTTCTGCACGCCGTCGATAACGTCAGCATCACCATCCCCGCCCGAAAGACGCTGGGCGTGGTGGGCGAATCCGGCTGCGGCAAGTCAACGCTGGGACGCGCCGTGCTGAGATTGATCGAACCGACGGCTGGCGAAGTGCTGTTTGAAGGACGCGACATCACCAAGTTCAATCGGAGCCAGATGCGCGAGATGCGCCGCAAGATGCAGATCATTTTCCAGGACCCCTATTCCAGCATCAACCCGCGCATGTCCGTCGCCGAGATCATCGCCGAGTACATGCTCATCAATCACACCTGCGCGAGCAAGGCCGAAGCCTTCCAGCGCACGGCCGAGCTGATGGACGTCGTCGGTCTGGCGCGCCGCTACGCCAACGTCTACCCTCACGAGCTCGACGGCGGACGGCGCCAGCGCATCGGCATTGCCCGCGCGCTTTCGCTGCGCCCGCAGTTCATCGTCTGCGACGAGCCCGTCTCCGCGCTTGACGTGTCGATCCAGGCTCAGATCCTCAATCTGCTCATGGACATTCAGGACAACATGGGGCTGACATATATGTTCATCACCCACGACCTGTCTGTCGTCAAGCACATCTCTGACGAGATCATCGTCATGTATCTGGGCCAGTGCGTGGAACGCGCCACCTCCGACGCTCTGTTCGAGAAGCCGCTCCACCCCTACACGCAGGCGCTGCTGGCCGCCATTCCTGAGCCCGACATTTCAATGCGGAACAAGCCTATCCAGATCATCCGCGGCGAAGTGACCAGCCCCGTCGATCCCCCGCCCGGCTGCCGCTTCGCGTCGCGCTGCGAAAAAGCCGGCGAACGCTGCCACCGCGAGACGCCCGACCTTGCCGAGCGCGAGAGCGGCCACTGGATCGCCTGCCACCTGTACGACGGAAAGGGAGTGTAAGCTGCCATGTTCAGCTATGCTGTCAAAAACGCGACTGTCATCGACGGCACGAGGTGCAAGCCCTATAAGGCAAACATCTATATCGCCGGCGACGCGATCGCCGAGATCACGGCCGAAGACCGCGAAGCAGAGCGCAGCTTCGACGCAGCCGGCCTCGTCGCCGCTCCCGGTTTTATCGACATCCACACCCACTCCGACGCCACATTCCTGACCACCCCCACGCACGAGGGCAAGCTCCTCGGCGGCGTCACCTTCGAGCTGGCAGGTCAGTGCGGGCTCTCGCTTGTGCCCAACACCCCCGCCACGCGCGACGAAAACGTATTCGGCGTCACGCGCCCGTTCCTGATCGAGCCGACGCTTGAGCAGTTCCCCGCGCACGACTTCGCAGGCTACGTCAAAGCCATCCGTGAAAAAGGCATCTCCATCAACTTCGGCAGCATGGTCGGCCACGGCGCCCTGCGCGCCTGCATTGTGGGGTACGAAAACCGCCAGCTGACGCCCGAGGAGCTCGACCAGATGTGCGAACTGCTGGCAGCTCAGCTCGATCAAGGCGCGCTCGGCGTGTCGTTCGGGCTCATCTACCCGCCCGGCAGCTTCTGCGACACCGCGGAAGTCGTCGCGCTCGCCCGCGTCGCCGCTTCACGCAGCAAACTGCTGGCCGTCCACATGCGCAACGAGAACGCCCGTGTGTTTGAAGCCCTCGACGAGATGATCGCCGTCGCCCGCGAGACCGGCGTCAGGCTCGAGATCTCGCACCTCAAGCTGATGGGTCAGGCGCAGTGGGGACGGGCCCAGGAACTGCTGAACAAGATCGACCTCGCCCGCGCACAGGGCGTGCGCATCCATGCCGATCAGTACCCCTACTGCGCCTCGCACTCCGGCCTCAAATCAAGCTTCCCCAAATGGGCCACCTCCGGCGGCGACGCCGGATTCGTCGCCCGCCTCAAGGATGACGCCACCTGGGCCAAGATCACCGAAAACGGCCTGCCCGAGATGGAGGCCCGCGGCGGCGCGCCCCGGATCAACATCAGCTCCACAAACGGCCTTTTCCCAGAGATCGAGGGCATGACACTGCCCGAAGTCGCCGCATATCTCAAGCTCCCCCTGCTCGACGGCATCCGCGAAGCGCTCATCCGCTGCAACGGCACCATCGGCTGCATCTACCACGCCATGAGCCGCAAAGACATGCTCACCATCATGAAGCGCACCGACATCTGCGCCGCCAGTGACGGACGCGCCTATCCCCTCGATCCGCGCCTGGGCAAAGTGCACCCGCGCAACTCGTCCACGTTCGTCCGCTTCCTGCGCACCGTTCGCGAAGAGCATCTGATGCCCCTCGAAGACGCCGTATACAAGATCACCGCGCTGCCGGCCACGCTGCTGGGACTCGACGACGAGCTCGGCTATATCAAAGCCGGACACAAGGCCAACCTGACCATCTTCAACCCCGACACCGTGACCGACACCGCCACCTATGCCGATCCTCTCCGCAAGCCCGAAGGCATCGCTCAGGTCATCGTCAACGGCCAGGTCGTCCTCGACAACGGCACAATCACCGACGCCCGGCCGGGGAAAGTGTACGCACGGTAAAAATCATTCATCAGAAAAGAGACGATCCTGCTTCCACACAGGATCGTCTCTTTTTGTACTATTGATTTTCGCAAGTCTTGCCTCAAGTGCGCTATAATACAAGACTGATTCACATTCTCGTATTTTTAAGGAGGAAGGCGCCGGTGCCGCAGTCAACAGAGAAAAAGATCCCGCCGCTGCCGCCGCTTGAGCTGCTGTCTCCGCATGAGGCGGCGATCGTGCGGCAGCGCTGGGACGGCGATCCTTTCATTCCCACGCCCAAGGGATACGCGCTTGAGTCGGAGGCGACGGCCTATTTTAAGGCGGCCGATGTCCCCAATTCGCCCTACTTTCCGCAGTTCGACTTTTATCACATGTACAGTCACGGCTCGCTGTCGATGCTGCCGTGCTTTCGCACGTATCAGCAGACCCGGGGCTACACGTGCGCGTCGGCGATCGCGCTGATGACGCTGTATCACTTCGGGGTGACGGACTGGGAGGAGCTGCAGATCGCCGATAAAATGGCGTCGTTCCACGGGCTGCCGCCAGACACGCGCCGGCCGATCCCGGTGAAGGATCTGGCGCAGTTTTTCACGTCGCTGGGCTGGGATGTGGAGACGAATCTGGAATGCGCCGCGCGCGCGCCGGAGGACAAGCACATTTACGATCCCTGGCGGTCGGAGGCGGCAAAGACGTTCCCCACGCTGGAAAGTTTTGCCGATTTCTGCCGATTCACGATCCGCTCGGGGGCGCCGATCATGGTGGAAAATATCGACTGGGGAGCGCACTGGCGCATGATCGTCGGCTTTGACGACATGGGCACGGGCAAGGCGGAGCACGGTGTTCTGATCCTGGCTGACCCGCACGACACGGCCGATCACTGTCAGGATGGCTTTGTGATCGAGCATATCGACAAGTTCTACAGCATGTGGTACGACATTTTCGTGATGGAGCGGGACGAATGCACGCAGCCGTTCGTAGTGGCGCGCCCGCCCTGGATGAAGGGAGACGACGGATCATGCAGAAGGATGTAACGCCGCTGGTTCGCTTCGGCGTCGCGGTGCCGGAGAATCTGCTGCACAGCTTTGACAGGCGTCTTGAGGAAGCGGGGCTGCCCAACCGGTCGGAAGCGCTGCGGCAGCTGATCCGCGAGTACGTGGCGCAGGATACATGGGAAAACGGCGGCACGGTGTACGGCACGATCACGCTGACGTACAACCATCATGCAAACGATGCCACGGGCCGTCTGACGGAGCTTCAGCACGATTTCGGCGAGATCATCGTCTGCACGACGCATGTTCACGCCGATCATCATCACTGTCTCGAGGTGATCATCGTGCGCGGGGACGTGGCGCGGGTGAAGCAGTTCCTCACGTCGCTGCGGGCGCTGAAGGCAATGCAGTCGGTCACGCCGGTGATCGCGACGCTGGAGTAGGCTTTGGCTCAGTTTTCTTCCGTGCGGATGGGGACTGATCCAGTTCCCGCGCTGATCGTGCGTTTCGCGCTGCCGGCCACGGTAGGCGTGCTGGCCAACGCGCTGTACAACATCGTTGACCGCGTGTTCATCGGACGTGCCGTCGGGCCTGCGGGACTGGCGGCGATCTCGATCGTATTCCCGATCGTGCTGGCGGTGGTTGCCTTTTCAGCGCTGTTCGGCGTGGGCACGGCTTCGCAGATCTCGCGCTTTCTCGGCGCCGGCGACCGGGAACGGGCCGAATCGGCGCTCGGCAGCGGCCTGTGCTGTGCGGCGATCTTCCTCGCGCTTGCGCTGCCGCCGATGCTGCTGACGCTGCCGCAAGTGGCTTCGCTGTGCGGTGCCCGGGGTGAAATGATGCCGCTGACTGAGACGTATCTGCGCATCACGGCTCCCGCCATCCCCGCCCCGTTCCTGACGATGGTGCTGATGGGCTCGCTGCGCGCCGAAGGACGGCCGCGCCCGGCCATGTGGGCGATGGTGCTCGGCGCGGGGCTGAACGTTCTGCTCGACTGGCTGTTCATCATCGTTCACGGCATGGGGGTCGCCGGCGCAGCCTGGGGAACGGCGCTGTCACAGCTGTTTGCGCTGCTGTGGACGCTGGCCTTTTATCTGCTGCGCAAAAGCGAGCTGCGGCTTTCGCTTCGCTGCCTGCGGCCGCAGCTGCAAAACGTTCGTGAGATGCTCGGCGTCGGGTTGTCGCCGTTTCTGCTGAACATCTTCTTCTCGGTCATGCTGGCGCTGTTCAACGTGCTGCTGGGATCGCACGGCGGCGAACTGGCCGTGTCGGCAATGGGGATCTTCTTCGGCATCGACAGTCTGCTGTTCATGCCCGTCACAGGGATCGGCGAAGGAACGATGCCCGTGGTCGGGTACAACTACGGCGCGCACTCGTTCGCCCGCGTGCGGCAGGCCGTGAGGCTGGCGCTGGCTGCGTCGATCGCCTGGTACACCGTCTCCGAAGTCGTCGCCTTCGTCTGGCCAGAAACACTGGCGTCGTTCTTCACGACCGATGCAGAACTGCTCCGTCAGACCGCGCGCAGCATGAGGATCGGCTACGCAGCACTGCCTCTGGGCGCTGTGGCCGTGATCGGCTGCTATGTGCTGGAAGCGCTGGGGCGGGCAAAAACGTCGTTCACGTTCAACGTCTTTCGCCAGTCGCTCTCGATAGCTCTGCTGATCGTACTGCCGCGTTTTCTCGGCACGGACGGCGTTTGGCTGACGCTGCCGGCGGCCGACGTGATCGGCGGCGCAAGCATGGCTTTTTTG
>JAGAYQ010000209.1 GCA_017940445.1 Pyramidobacter sp.
ATACGTGCAATCCCGTCCAAGTCGCACGTACACCGCCTGCTCATCTGCGCTGCGCTGGCCGATCGTTCTCTTTCGCTGCCGTGCCGCGTTGTTTCTAATGATATCCGCGCTACGATCTCCTGCCTGAACGCGCTTGGAGCGCATCTGGAACTTGAGCACGGGGGCATTGCTGTTGTCCCGATACGGCGCGCACCGAGCTCTGCCGAGCTCGATCCTGGAGAAAGCGGCTCGACGTATCGTTTTTTCACGCCGCTTGCGGCTGCCTTGGGAGTGGATACGCGCTTTACGCTGCACGGCAAGCTGCCCTCGCGGCCGATGGACGATCTGTGGCGCGAGATGGAAGCTCATGGCGTGACGATAGCCGGCAAAGGTACGGAAAAAACGACGCTGCGCGGCAAACTGTCGCCCGGCGAGTACCGTCTGTCAGGCGGCGTGTCGTCGCAGTTTTTCTCTGGGCTGCTGTTTGCGCTGCCGCTGCTTGACGGCGACAGCCGCATCATCGTGACCGACCATCTGGAATCGGCGGGGTATGTTGAGATGACGCTGGCGGCGCTTGCGGCGTTCGGGGTGCGTGCAGCCTTTGACGGCACAGCCTTTTCCATTCCCGGCAACCAGAAATACACAGCTCCTGTTCAGCTTTGCCCTGAGGGAGACTGGTCAAACAGTGCCTTTTGGCTGTGCGCTGCTGCTGCCCGCGGTTCGATGACGGTGACGGGGCTGTCGCTGCCATCGCGTCAGGGCGACAGCGCAGTGGTTGAGATCCTGCGCCGCTTTGGCGCCGACGTGACTCTAAAGGGAGACGCACTTTCCGTCAGCGCCCGCCCGCTGCGCGGCGTCACCGTGGACGTGGGGGAAACGCCTGATCTCGTTCCTGCCCTTGCTGTCGCGGCTGTCGCTGCCACGGGACAGACGGTGCTGGAGAATGCCGGCCGGCTGCGCCTGAAAGAAAGCGACCGTATCGCCACGGTCTGTGCGGCAGTCAATGCTTTAGGCGGCTGTGCGCGAGATGTCGGCGACGCTATCGTCATTGAAGGCGGTGCAGAACTGCGCGGCGGCGTGGTCGACGCAAGCGGCGATCACCGCATCGCGATGCTCGGAGCCATGCTGGCGCCGCAATGCAGGGAGCCCGTGACGATCCTCGGGGCGCAGGCAGCCGATAAATCCTACCCCGGATTTTTTGACGATGTGACAGCCTTGGGCGGCATCGTCACGACAAGGGAGGCATAGACGATGAGCTCTTCATGGGGGCGGCGCATCCGCGTGTCGATCTTCGGCCAGTCGCATTCGGCCGGCATCGGCGCGGTGGTCGAGGGGCTGCCGGCGGGATTCCCCATCGATATGGAACGCCTTGCGGCGTTTCTGGCGCGCCGCGCGCCGGGGAAAAGTCCGCTTTCGACGCCGCGAAAGGAAGCCGACGCGCCGGAGTTTTTGTCGGGAGTCGCTAACGGGCGGCTGTGCGGCGCTCCGCTGGCGTTTGTGATCCGCAACACGAACGTGAGGCCGGGCGATTATACCGAATTTATCGACGTGCCGCGCCCCGGGCATGCCGACTGGACGGCCGCGGTCAAATACGGCGGATTTCAGGACGCTTCCGGCGGCGGGCATTTTTCCGGACGGCTCACCGCGCCGCTGACGGCTGCCGGCGGCATCTGCATGCAGATTCTGGAGTCGATGGGGATCTTCATCGGCGCGCATATCCTTTCGATCGGCTCTGAGCGCGGCCGTGGCTTCGATCCCGTGAACGTGAGCAAGGCCGATTTCGACGCGCGCATTTTTTCGCCGCTGACGGTGCTTGATGCGGCGGCCGGAGAACGAATGGCTGCCGTGATTGAAGCAGCGCGGTCTGAAAACGATTCCATCGGCGGCGTGGTCGAATGCGCTGCTGTCGGCCTGCCTGCCGGCGTTGGCGAGCCGATGTTCGACGGGCTGGAAAGCGCGATCGCGCAGGTCGTCTTCGGCATCCCTGCCGTCAAGGGCGTGGAGTTCGGCGCGGGCTTTGAAGCCGCTCGGATGAGGGGCAGCGAGCACAACGACCTGTTCGTGAACAGCGGCGGGCAGGTGCGCACGTTGAGCAACAATCACGGCGGCAGCCTGGGCGGCATCTCCAGCGGCATGCCGCTGATCTTCCGCGCTGCGTTCAAGCCCACGCCGTCGATCGGGCGCGTGCAGAAAACGCTGAACGTGAAGACGATGACCCCGACGGAGCTGACCATCAAAGGCCGTCACGACCCGTGCATCGTCCCCCGCGCCGTGCCCGTCGTCGAAGCAGCCTGCGCGGTCGCCCTCTGCGACGCCCTGCTGCCCGGCGACTATGCCCCGTTAAAGTTTTAATTCAAAACCTTTAACACAAAGACACAAAGGCCCGAAGACCCGAAGAAGAAAAATGAGATTCGTTCCTGCCCGGCATGCTCCATCGAGCACGGCGTCTTCTCAAAGCTTTTTTCCATGTTTTTCCTTTGTGCCTTCGTGTCTTTGTGTCGGCTTTGAAGTTTTACGAATCTGATTTTTGCAAAGGAGCCAGCAAATAATGGACATGAAAGATTTCCGCGCCCAGATCGACGAGATCGACGGCGGCCTCATCGACCTCATCACCCGCCGCTTTGCCGTCGTGCGCGACATTGCCGCCTACAAGGCGAAGAACAACATCCCCATCTACGATCCCGCGCGCGAGCGCCAGAAGCTGAACGACCTCGCCAATTCCGTCGGCGAGGAGCTTGCCCCCGCGATGGACGCGCTGTTCTCGCTGATCTTCGATCTCAGCCGTTCCGAGCAGAACCGCATCTTCGCCGGGCAGTCGCCGATCAAGTCGGCCATCCAGCTGGCCCTCGCCAACACGCCTGCGCAGTTCCCGATGCGGCCGCTCGTCGCCTGCCAGGGCGTGGAGGGCGCGTACTCGCAGATGGCCTGCGAGCGCATCTTTCCTTCCGGCAGCATCATGTACTTCAATTATTTTGAGAACGTCTTTGCCGCTGTCGAGCAGGGGCTGTGCCGCTACGGCATCCTCCCCATCGAAAACAGCACCGCCGGATCGGTCAACCGCATTTATGACCTGATGATGGAGCACAGCTGCTACATCGTGCGCAGCTGCCGCGTCAAAGTCGATCACTGCCTGCTCGCCAACCCGGGCGCGAAGCTGGAGGACATCAGGGAAGTCGTCTCGCACGAACAGGCCCTTGCCCAGAGCCAGGCGTTCATCAAGAGCATCGGCGCCAAGCCGATCCCTGTCAAGAATACGGCCGCCGCGGCGCAGATGGTGCATGACTCCGGCCGCAAAGATCTGGCCGCGCTGTCGTCGCGCAGCTGCGCCGAACTGTACGGCCTGAACTGCCTCAAAGCATCCGTGCAGGACGCCGGCAGCAACTTCACCCGCTTCATCTGCATCAGCAAGAACCTGGAGATCTACCCCGGCGCCAACCGCACCAGTCTGATGATGACCATCCCGCACCGCCGTGGCGCGCTGTCGCATGTGCTCTCGCGCTTCAAGGCCCTCGACATCAACCTCAACAAGCTGGAGAGCCGCCCGCTCGCCAACAGCGATTTCGAGTTCATGTTCTATTTCGACATCGACTGTTCCGTCTACAACGACTCGTTCCTGCGCGTCTTCGACGATCTGCAGGGGGCGGTGACGACGCTCAAGTATCTGGGAAGCTACTCCGAGGTCGTGTAGATGAAGCGCTTCGGCCTGATCGGCCGCGTCCTCGGACACAGCTTTTCCCCCGCCATCCACGCGATGATCGCGGATTACGAGTACAAGCTCTATCCGCTCGAACCGGAGCAGCTTGACGATTTTCTGCGAAATACCGACTGCGACGGCTTCAACGTCACGATCCCGTACAAGCTTGACGTGATGCGCAGCTGCGCCCGCCTTTCTTCGCGCGCGCGGGCGATCGGCTGTGTCAACACGCTCACCCGCCTGCCGGGCGGCTCGTGGCGCGGCGATAACACAGACTGGGACGGCTTTCTCGCGCTGCTCGGCAGCGATGCCAGCGAGTTTTACGGCCGCCCTGCGCTCGTGCTCGGCTCAGGCGGCGCGTCGCGCACCGTCTGCGCGGCGCTGAAGGAATGCGGCATCCCGTTTGCGGTCATTTCGCGAAACGGCCCTGACAATTATGAAAATCTCGACCGGCACGCCGACGCCGAGCTGCTGATCAACACCACGCCCGTCGGCATGTACCCGCACAACGGCGAGTCGCCAGTCGATCTGCGGCTGTTCCCGCGTCTGCGGCTCGTCCTTGACGTGATCTACAACCCAGCCCGCACGGCGCTGATGCTCCAGGCCGACGAGCTCGGCATCCCCGCCCGCGGCGGCCTGCTCATGCTCGCCGGTCAGGGCGTGCGCGCGGCGGAGCTGTTCCTCGGCCGCGAACTGCACGAAGATCTTGCCGAAGAAATTGCCGCGAAGATCGAACGCTCAACGAAGAACATCGTCCTCATCGGCATGCCCGGCTGCGGCAAGACGACGACAGCCCGCGCTCTCGGAAAGCTGACCGGGCGCGAGGTCGTCGACATCGACGCGGCTATTGAAGCGCGCGCCGGAAAAACGATCCCGGACATCTTTGCCCGGCAGGGCGAAGACGCTTTCCGCGCGCTCGAGACCGAAGTGCTGGCCGAAGCGTCAAAGCGCAGCGGCACTGTGATCGCTGCCGGCGGGGGCGTCGTCACGCGGGCGTGCAATCTGCCCCTTTTGCGTCAGAACAGCACTGTCGTGTACCTCGACCGACGCGGCGATCTTCCTGTCGCCGGCCGGCCCGTGTCGCAGAGCAAAGGCGTTGAGACGCTGCGGGCGGAGCGTGAGCCGCTCTACCGCACCTGGGCCGATCTCATCGTGACCAGCGGCGCGACCGCGCCCCTGACAGCTCAAAAGATCAAGGAGGCATTGCAGCTGTGAAACTGCTCATCATCAACGGTCCCAACATGAACATGCTGGGCGTTCGCGAGCCGGAGATCTACGGCCGCGAGACCCTTGCCGACCTGGAGGAGATGATCCGCACCCACTGCGCCGCTCGCGGCGTGTCGTGCGAGTTCTTCCAGAGCAACCACGAAGGTGCCATCGTCGACCGCATCCAGGCTGCGCTGGGGAACATCGACGGCATCGTCATCAACCCGGCCGCCTACACCCACACCAGCATCGCCATCCCCGACGCGCTGCGCGCCGTCGGCAT
>JAGAYQ010000210.1 GCA_017940445.1 Pyramidobacter sp.
CGAAGAGATCCGCCTCGTTTCGCCTCAGGAAGCGCTCGAGGTCCTGCGCGCCAAACTCGGTTCTCAGGCGCAGTCGATGCTGCCGGCCGGTGAGATCCCGCTGCCTTGGACGATCGAGATCAAGCTCCGCGATGCTTCCCTGTCGTCGGTCGTCGCGAAGGAGCTCTCCGCGATGCCGGAGATTGACGAAATCATGTACGCGGGCGCGCTTGCAGACCGACTGACCAAAATCGCCTCGCTGATCACGAAGATCGCTCTGGCCATCCTGGTCATTGCCATCCTTGTCAGCGGACTCGTGTTTTACAACATGATCCGCATCAGCATTTATTCACGGCGGCAGGAGATCGCGGTGATGCTGCTCGTCGGTTCGACCCGTTCCTACGTGGCCTCGCCGTTTGTGTTCCACGGGATGATCCTCGGCCTGCTCGGCGCGGTGATCGCCGTGGTGCTGCTTCATTACGGTCAGTCATATATCGGCGCGACGCTCGACGAGGTCTTGCCGTTCCTGCATACGCACTTGCAGTGGCGCGAGCTGATCATCCTCGATCAGGTGCTCCTTGCCGTAGGCTTTGCGACCGGCTGGCTGTACAGCTATTTCGCCGTCAGACGCTATATCCGCAGCGCGGCGAAACCCCTGTAAGGCGGCGAAAGATGCTGAACCTGCGTATAAAAGCGGCCTGCGCGCTTGGGCTCTGCGTATCGCTGTGCGCGGCAGGATTTGCCGCCAGCCTCGACGAGCGCATCTCAGAGCAGAAGAAGCAGCTGGCTCTGCTCAACAAACGCATCCAGTTCCATTCAAAAGAACTTGCTCAGGCCAAGGCCAAAGAAAAGAGCTACCTGCGCGAGCTGTCGGTGTTTGATCATCGTGTCAAGCAGTCGGAATCGCAGATCGAGCTTCTTGACCTGCAGATCGAGAAGAACGAGGACGAGATCTCCCGGCTGGCGCAGGACATTGACGCTCATCAGCAGAAGATCAGCGAACTTCAGCAGATGCTCGGCAAGCGCTATGTGGCGATCTACAAGTACAGCGGCATTTCCGATCTGAACGTGATACTGTCAGCGAACGACGTAGCCGAGCTGAACAATCTGACCTATCTCATGAAGCGCCTCAGCCGCCAGGACGAAGACGCCCTTGAATCGCTCAAAAGCGAGATCATGGCGCTGGAGAGCGACAAGCTGAAGCAGGAAAAAGCTCAGGGCGAGCTGGTCCTGCGCAAAAGGCAGCGCCAGCGTGAACGTGATACCAATACCAGAGCCGGCGCGCAGCGCCGCGAGCTTCTGGAACGCATCGACAAGGAAAAGCACGTCCATCTGGCGGCGATGAAAGAAACGGAAGAGGATCAGCGAGCTCTTCAGAAGAAAGTCGACGATCTGATCAAAAAGCGTGCCGCCGAACGCGCCGCAGCCCGTAAGAATAATCCCGGCGCACCTGTTGTTGCTGCGCACAAAGGCAAATTCGAATGGCCCGTTCCCGATCGGCGCATCACCAGCAAGTTTGGAATGCGCATCCATCCCAAATTCCGTACCCGCATCCAGCATTCCGGCATCGACATCGGATCGCCGAAGGGCACTCCGATCACTGCTGCCGGAGCTGGAGAGGTCATCTTCACCGGGTGGCTTCGCGGTTATGGACAGGTCGTTATTATTGACCACGGCAACGGCTATTCGACCGTCTACGCTCATATGAGCAAGATCTCGACGGATGAAGGAAGAGCGGTCAAGACGGGCACGGTGATCGGCCTGGTTGGCCAGACCGGCGTCGCCACGGGGCCGCATCTTCACTTTGAGGTCCGCGTCAACGGCAAGGCGCAGAACCCTATGAAATACCTGTAACGTTCAGGAGTATCGTTTGTCCCAGGAGGACATGATGAACAAGTTGAAAAAATTCAGAGACATATTTTTCGGGCTTCTTGTCGGCGTGCTGTTGACATCGGTCATCTCGGCGGTCCATGCCGGGAAGGGCGACTTCTTCCAGGTCGCGCCCTTTTCAGTAGATTCGCTCTGGCTGCTCAAGCAGGCTCGCGTGATCGTTGAAGCCTATCAGGTCGACGCTGCCAGCAACGACATCGAAGAGAGCAAAATGGTCCATGGCGCGATGCGCGGGATGCTGAGCGCATGGAAGGATCCTTACACTCGCTTTCTCGATCCTGAGCAGCTTGAGGAAGAGAAGACCTCACTCGAAGGTTCGTTTGGCGGGCTGGGCATCAACATTGCCAGCCGCGACGGCAAGATCCTGATCATCAACCCCATCGAGGGCACGCCCGCTGATAAAGCCGGACTGCGCCCGATGGACGAGATCGTTCGCGTGAATAACGACATCGTCATCGGCTGGGAACTTGACAAGGTCGTCAAGCAGCTCCGCGGCGATCCCGGCACGGAAGTGACCATCGGGATCCGCCGTCAGAACGAGACGAAGCTCCTCGATTTCAAGATCGTCCGCGCGATCATCAAGATCGAGACGGTCAATTCAAAGATGCTCGACAACAAGATCGGCTACATCCGTCTGCGTCAGTTCATCAAGACCAGCGCGCCGGATGTCGGCAAGGCGGTCATCAAGCTGAAGAATGAAGACGCTCGCGGGCTGATCCTCGATCTGCGCAACAACGGCGGCGGGCTGCTTGACTCGGCGCGCGACATCTGCGATCTTTTCATCGACGGAGGTCTTGTCGTCTCCACGAAGGGACGCGTCGAGTCGGCCAATGAGGAGTTCTTCGTGCATGAGGGCACTCTGACCAAACTGCCGCTTGTCGTGCTCATCAACGAGGGCAGCGCCAGTGCTTCCGAGATCGTCTCCGGCGCTCTGCGTGACCGAAACGGCACGCTGCTGATCGGTGCCAAGAGCTTCGGCAAGGGATCCGTGCAGGTGCTCTTCAATCTTTCCGACGGCTCGGGCATGTTCGTGACGACGGCGCGCTATTTCACGCCCAACGGCGTGATGATCGACCACGTTGGTCTTTCGCCCGACATCTACGTCAAGTCGGTCTGGAGCGACGAAGAGCTTGAAGCAGTGCCGGCACCGCAGAACAAAAAGAAGCAGGCTGACGAAAAATCGAGCAAGAACAAAGCGGTCTCTGCAGATGCAGAGAGCAAAAAACGCCGCGATCCTCAGCTTGAAAAGGCACAGGAGATTGTTCTGCGCCTGATCGCCGGCGCGAAGCCGGAGTCGCTTCGCGATCCAAAGCCCGTTGTCGCTTCTGACGATGTCAAGCTCCTTTCCGGCGATCAGAAGCCTGAAAGCGGCTATATCCATTCCGGCGACAAAAAGCCGGTGAGCGGTGACGCAGCGCCTGCAAAGGAGAAATGAGGAGCCGCTGGCTTTTAGCCACCTGTCTGGCCGTGCTGCTTGCGGTGTTCTGTCTGGTTTCGGCGCACATCGCAGGCAGCATGCTTGTCCCCACGTCGTCTGCGAACGTGGACGGGGCAAAGAAAGGCACAGCTGAAGAAATCTCCGCAGATGTCCCGGAAGCGCCCGCGCTGGAGCCAATGCCCGTGCGTCAGCCTCTGATCATCATCACTCACGAGCCAGAGGAAGACGTCAGCACGTCGCCGGATGTGCCTCCAAAGCAGGAAGATGCAAATGCGGAGGAAAATGCCGCTCCAAAGCTCGCGCTGATCATCGATGATTTCGGTTACAGCCGGAGCATCGCTGCCCGCATCCTCGCGCTGAAGCTGTGCGCGACTTGGGCTATCATTCCTGATGCGCCCCATGCGTCTGAGATCGCCCGGCTGGCGGAGAAGAACGGGCAGCCGTACATCCTGCACATTCCCATGCAGGCGTTAGAAGATCCGGGCGGCGGACGCGACTATCTTATCGGCACCGACACGCCGGAGAAAAAGATCGCCGCAGTCGTCGCTGCGCTGAAGCAGCGCTTTCCCAAGGCGATCGGAGCGAATAATCACCGCGGCTCGAAAGCCACTTCTCACCCGGCGACCATGCGGAGCTTTATGAAAGCTTTTGCCGAGACAGGCTGGGGCTTTATCGACAGCCGCACATCGCCCCGGTCGATTGCGAAGAGAACCGCAGAGGAGTATCATATCCCCGTGGCACATAACGAGGTGTTCATCGACGGAACGCCAGATTCGAACACGATGAAGCGCCAGTTTGCAAAGGCGCTGCGGATCGCGAAGAAACGGGGCAGTGCTGTGGCGATTTGCCACACGAGAGAGAAAACGCTGCCGTTTCTTGCATTTGTGAGCACACAGAAAGCCGGTCCCGTCCGTCTCGTTTGGGCGGACGAGGTATGGAAGCGGCGCGCTGCCGCCAAGGAGGAAAAACAATGAAGGGTAAGATTGAAGCGCTGATCGGCGCTCAGTGGGGAGACGAAGGCAAGGGCCGCGTCGTTGATTCGATCGGTTCCAAAGTCGATATTTTTGCCCGCTATCAGGGCGGTGCGAACGCCGGTCACACGGTGTACGTCGACGGCGAGAAGTACGTGTTCCGTCTTCTTCCTTCGGGAATGCTCTACCCCGGCAAGACCTGCGTTATCGGCAACGGCGTTGTTGTCGACCCTGAGCAGCTGCTCAAGGAGATGGGCGAGCTGCGCGCGAAGGGCAAGGACCGCGCCTGCCTGCGCGTTTCCGGCGCGGCGCACGTCGTTATGCCCTATCACAAGCTGTTCGATCAGCTCCAGGAAGAGTCACGCGACAGCAGTCACAAGATCGGCACGACTGGCCGCGGCATCGGCCCCTGCTATGTCGACAAGTATACGCGCATCGGCATCCGCATCGAGGATCTGCTCGACGAGCATGTCCTTCGCGAGAAGCTGAGCGTTGCGCTCGCCGAGAAGAACCGTGTCCTTTCCGGCGTGTACGGACGTGACCCGCTTGCGCTTGATCCCATTTACGAACAGGCGCTTCAGTGGGGCAAGGAACTTCAGCCCTACATTGCCGATGTTTCCGTCGAAGTATATGAGGCGCTCGAGAGCGGTCAGACCGTCCTGTTTGAGGGCGCGCAGGGCACGCTGCTCGACGTCGACCACGGCACCTACCCGATGGTGACGAGCTCCAATCCCGTTTCGTCGGGCGGCTGCATCGGCCTTGGCATCGGCATGAAATACGTCGATCGCGTCATCGGCGTCGCCAAAGCCTACCTCACGCGCGTCGGCTCCGGCCCCTTCCCGACCGAAGACTTCGGTCCCGACGGTGAAGAGATCCGCCGCCGCGGCGGCGAGTTCGGCGCCGTGACGGGACGTCCGCGCCGCTGCGGCTGGCTCGACCTGGTCGCGCTGCGTTACGCCGTTCGCGTCAACGGGCTCACCTGCCTTGCGCTGACCAAACTTGACATCCTGACCGGATTTGACGAGATCAAAGTCTGCAACTCGTACAAGTCGGGCGACGCGACGCTGACCAACTTCCCCTCGGCGATCGCCAAGCTGGAGAAAGTTGAGCCTGTGTATTACACGCTGCCCGGCTGGAAGGAAGACATCTCGAACGCCCGCACGTTCGAGGACCTGCCCGCCAACGCTCAGGCGTATGTCAAGCACATCGAAGAAGTCACCGGCGTTCCCGTCGTGCTGATCGGCGTCGGCCCCGACCGCGAGCAGCTGGTCCTGCGCGGTCTGTAGAGAAGGAATAGTAATATTCGGCCGCTCTGATGTCATGAGCGGCCTTTATCATAGAGAATAAGAGTATCATACAGTTTTTCGTTAAAACGGCTAACGTCTTTTTAGCCGTTTTATAGCGTGCCTCGCGCGCGTCGAAAAACGCATGAGACGGCGTGGCGCTAATTTTGCGCCGACTGCCGCGCCTGGTGTTGGCGCGGCCTCGCGATTAGCTTTTTAATCGCGAAATAGTATCAGAGGAGGCTGGTCCATTGAACAAACTGAAAGGGAAGATCATGGAATCGCTCGCTTCGGTCATGCCCATCACGCTGCTGGTGATCGCTCTGAGCGCGTTCGTCGTGCCGATGCCGGGCGACACGCTGCTGATGTTCCTGGGCGGCGCGGTGCTGCTGATCGTGGGGATGGGCTTTTTCTCGCTCGGCGCCGACATGTCGATGATGCCGATGGGGGAGGGCGTGGGCAAGCAGATCACGCTGCTGCGCAAACTGTCGTTTTCCGTGCCGGTCTGCTTCCTGCTGGGGGCGATCACGACGATCGCCGAGCCCGATCTGCAGGTGCTGGCCCGTCAGGTGCCCGCCGTGCCGGACATGACGCTGATCCTGGTCGTGGCCGCCGGAGTTGGCGTTTTTCTGGTGGCGGCAATGCTGCGCCCGCTTTTCAAGATCGATCTTGCGCGCGTGCTGCTCGTGCTGTATGCGATCGTCTTCGTGCTGGCGTACTTTACCCCGTCGGGATTCGTGCCCGTGGCGTTCGATGCCGGCGGCGTCACGACCGGCCCGATCACCGTGCCGTTTATCATCTCGCTCGGCGTCGGCATGGCGTCGATGCGCCACGACAGTGCCTCTCAGGAGGACAGCTTTGGGCTCGTTTCGCTGTGCAGCGTCGGCCCGATCCTGATGGTGCTGCTGCTCGGGCTGATCTTCAAGCCTGGCGGCGGCAGTGCGCCTGCAGCTGAAAGTGCTGCCGCGGCGGCGAATTCGATCGAGATCGCCGCGAATTTCCTCAAAAAAGTGCCCGCGATCATCCATGAAGTGTTCCTGGCGCTGCTGCCCGTCGTTGCCTTTTTCAACGTTTTTCAGGGCATTTTCGTGATCTTTCGCCGCAATGCGCTGATACGCATCACGTTCGGAGTGGTGTACACGTTTATCGGCCTCGTGCTGTTTTTGACCGGCGTCAACGTCGGCTTCATGCCTGCGGGGCATTTTATCGGCAAGACCCTGGCCGAGTCGGCGTGGAAATGGGCGCTGCTGCCCATCGGCTTTGTCATCGGCTATTACGTCGTCGATGCCGAGCCTGCTGTCCATGTGCTTAACAAGCAGGTGGAGGAGATCACCGGCGGCACGATCTCGCAGGGCGCGATGCACACCAGCCTCGCCTATGGCGTTGCCACGGCCGTGGCACTGGCGATGCTGCGCTCGCTCACCGGACTGTCGATATGGTGGTTCGTCGTGCCCGGCTACGCTGCGGCGCTGACGATGACCTTCTTTGTGCCCCGCGTGTTTACCGGCATCGCGTTCGACTCCGGCGGTGTCGCCAGCGGCCCGATGACGGCAACATTCCTGCTGCCGCTGGCGATGGGCGCGTGCGAAGGCGCCGGCGGCTCGGTGCTGACCGATGCGTTCGGCGTCGTGGCGATGGTGGCGATGACGCCGCTCATCTCCATCCAGATCCTCGGGTTGATGTATGCGTGGAAGCTGCGGCATGCCTCTGACCGCACCGACAGCCTTCCGGCGCGAAAACGCTTTGCCATTGTCGAATACGATCAGGAGGTGATCTGGGCCCATGAATAGCGAACTTCCCGTGATGCAGCTTTTGGTGACGATCGCCGACCGCACGAAAGCGGCGCAGTCGATGAATTTCTTCAAAAAGCGCAGCGTCAGCCTCACCCTGTCGTTTTGGGGGCGGGGAACGGCCAGCAACGAGATCATGGACATCCTCGGCATCAGCGAAAAGAACAAGGTCGTCGTGCTCAGCGTCATCCCGCGCGAGTGGGCGCCTGCGCTGATCACACAGATCAGCGACGAGATGC
>JAGAYQ010000211.1 GCA_017940445.1 Pyramidobacter sp.
CATCATGCGCTTTGCCTCGGCCATGGTCGGCCATATTCGCGGCGGGCTGGCGATGATCATGGTCGTTTCGTGCATGTTTTTCGGTGCGATCTCCGGCTCGGGCGTTGCCGACGTGGTCGCCATCGGCTCGATCATGCTGCCCGCGATGGGCAGTCAGAACTACAAGCCGGCGTTCTCCGCGTCGCTTCTCGGCTGCGGCGGCGCGCTGGCGACGATCATCCCGCCGAGTATCGTCCTTGTCGTGCTCGGCGTTTCGATGGGCGTCTCGATCGGCAAGCTGTTCATCGCCGGCTTTATCCCCGGGATCCTTTCCGGCGGCGCTTTGATGGCGATCTCTTATTACTATGCGATGAAGGACGGCTATCCTCGTCTTCCGAAGACGAGCGCCAAAGAGCGCCTGGAAGCGTTCAAAGGAGCGTTCCTGCCGCTGCTGACGCCGGCGATCATCATTGTCGGCATTCTGCAGGGCATCTTTACGGCCACGGAGGCCGGCGCGGTCGCGGCGTTTTATGCGCTGATCCTTTCGAAGTACGTGTATCGCAAGCTGAGCTGGCATCGTTTCTTTGAGATCTGTCTCGAAGTGGCGAAATCGAGCGCCGTCGTGCTGTTCATCATCGCCGCTGCGAGCCTGTTCGGCTGGATCCTGACGGCGGAAGACATCCCGCAGATGATCGCAAAGGCGATCCTGGGCGTTTCCCATAACTACTGGGTCGTCCTGATCTTCTTCAATCTGCTGCTCCTCGTGCTCGGCACGTTCATGGAAACGACGGCGATCATCCTGATCGTCATTCCGATCTTCCTGCCGGTGATGAAGCAGATCGGCGTCGATCCCATCCATCTGGGCATCATGGTCTGCGTCAACCTCGCCGTGGGCGCCAACACGCCTCCTCTCGGCGTCGACCTGATGACGGCGTGCAAGGTTGCGGGCGTTCCTTATGAAGATTCGTTCCGCTACGTCGGCCTGTTCCTTCTGGCCATGACGACCGTCCTTGTGCTGCTTATCGCCTTCCCCGCGCTGTCGACGTGGCTCCCGTCGCTCATCGTGTCCGGGGCGTGAGTCCTGGCTGTACAGTAAAAATAGACAGGCCCATCGGCATTGCCGGTGGGCCTGTTTGGCTAGCGTGAATTTTATGATTTGGGGGCAGCATGGAATCTTGTCCGGGCGATAAAAAGTATCGGGCTTCTTCTGGAGGTGACGGCGGTTCTGCCATTGACACGACCGAGACAATCGGTTATGCTCATAGTTGATAAGGGAAAATCTTGAATATCTTCGTGAAAAAGCGGTGTCTTGCCGTCTCAGGCGTATTTCGGCGCCTGATGGCGGAAGGAGCTGCCAGGGCGCGGGGCGGAAAGCTGGGCTCGGCCAAAAAGCTGGAGCCGGAGGATATTGAACGGATCTATGCCGCAGCACGTGGCTGATCCCGCAGAAAAGGAGACAGTTTTATGATTGAAAGACCGATACTTGGCATCTCGATGGGGGACCCTTTCGGCAACGGACCGGAGATCACGGTGAAGGCTCTGAACTCGCGCGCCGTCTACGAGCGCTGCAAGCCGCTGATCGTCGGCGACCGGGCGGCGATGGAATACGCCCTTGCCGTGTCTGCAAAGGTGAACGGCATTCATTTAAAGCTTCATGTCGTCGCGTCGCCCGAAGAGGGGCTCTACGAGTACGGAACGATCGATCTCATCGATCTGGGATACCTGAAGGACTCGGACATCCCGAATACGCTCGCGAAGGATAAGCCGGAGCCCTTCCGTCTGGGACCGACGAGGCTCGGCGGCGAGGCTTCCTTCCAGTACGTCGTGAAGGTGATCGAGCTTGCCATGGCGAACAAAGTCGACGCGACCGTGACCAACGCTTTTTCCAAAGAGGCCATCAACATGGCCGGCCATCATTACAGCGGACATACCGAGGTGTACGCTGATTACACGCACACGAAGCGGTACGCCATGATGCTTGCGCACGAGGACCTGCGCGTGGTCCACGTTTCAACGCACGTCTCGCTCAGGCAGGCCTGCGATCGTGTCAAAAAAGCGCGCGTGCTCGACTGCATCCACATGGCGAACGACGCCATGAAGGCGATCGGGATCGCAAATCCAAAGATCGGCGTCGCCGGGCTGAACCCCCATTGCGGCGAGAACGGCATGTTCGGCACGGAAGAAGTCGAGGAGATCCAGCCGGCGATCGACGCCGCGCTGGCTGAGGGGATCAACATCCCTGAAAAGAAGCCGACGCCGCCGGACACCGTTTTCTCCAAGGCGCTGGGCGGCTGGTATGACATCGTCGTGGTCATGTACCACGACCAGGGCCATATCCCGCTGAAGGTGAAGGGTTTTGTGTACAACAAGGCTGAACAGCACTGGGACGCCGTTGCGGGCATCAACGCCACGCTGGGCCTGCCGATCGTGCGCGTTTCGGTCGATCACGGCACCGGCTACGGCCACGCGGGCGACGGTCACGCCAATGAGCTGAGCCTGATCAACGCCATGGAGCTGGCGATCCTCTACGGGAAAAACCGCCGCTGAGCAGATTGATAGAGCGGCTGCAAAAAACAAGTCAAAAAAAGGGAGCTCCCGGCAGGATCACCCCTGTCGGAAGCTCCCTTTTGCAAAGATCGGGCGTGCACACAAGCGTGCTTTGGCAAAACGCGCGCTGCCGCTGTTTGCGGACAAAATCGCAATGGCACGTTTGCGGAAGCGCAGCACGGTCATTGCGACGCGGCCGCCCGCCTTTGAATTTAAATATATCCCTTTTTATAAAAGTGTTTCAGCTCGACAAACCGGAATATGTTGATCCAAAACTTCTCTTATCGAATCATCAAAGTTTTCTGTGATCAGAGTGATCTTTTCTCCATTCGATTGGTAACCGTCAATGATCTGGTGATTATCTTGCTTCAGGTGTTCAACTGTGCAATAAGAATCATCAAGCCTTGTTTCGATATCAGAACCATGTGATTTTATTTCTTCAAAATGCGAATCGATATATTCATCCGACATCGCAAGA
>JAGAYQ010000212.1 GCA_017940445.1 Pyramidobacter sp.
CTCGTCGCCCGCATCGACCCGCGCGACTTCCGCACGCGCCTGAGCGACGCCCGCAGCCAAATGGCGCAGGCCAGCGCCCGCTACAGTCAGGCGCAGAGCAACTTCCGCCGCTATGACGAACTGTATAAAAAGCAGGTCGTATCGCAGGCGCAGTATGACCAGTTCCGCACCGCGCTAGACGTGGCCCGCTCCTCGCTGCGTACCGCAGAGGCCGGCGTTTCCGCAGCGCAGAACGCCCTTGCCGACACTGAGCTGCGCGCGCCGTTCGCCGGCGTGATCGTCGCCCGCATGGCGGAAAAGTTCCAGGACGTGCAGCCGATGCAGCCCGTCGTCAGCCTGCAAAATCTTGAAAACGTCGAGATCGTCGTCAACGTGCCCGAAGAGGACGTGGCCAACCTCGCCGTCAGCGGCGGGGACGTGATGGAAAAATCCGCCCGCCAGCTCGCTGAATCGATCAGCGCCGACCTCAGCGTCGCCATCGACGCGCTGCCCGGAAAAAGCTACAAGGCCGCCTTCAAGGAGATCAGCGCCCAGTCCAATCCCCGCACGCGCACCTACCCCGCCACCGTCGTCATGCCGCAGCCCGACGACGCGCGCATCCTCCCCGGCATGAGCGTGCTCGTCACCGTGCGTTTGCCCGTCTCCGCCGCCCCTTCATCCGATGCCGGCTATGCGGTGCCCCTTGAAGCCCTCGTCGGCGACGTATCGGGCAGCTGCTGGCTGTGGCGTTGCAGCGATGACGGCACGATCGAGAAAGTCGCCGTAACGCCTGGCGAATTCCGCGGCAGCTCCATCCTCGTCACAGGCAGCCTGAAAGAAGGCGACCTCATCGTCACCGCAGGCGCCCGCGACCTGCGCGAAGGCCAGACTGTCAAAGTGATCGACTGACTGTACATGCAAAAGTACGTCCTTCATTAAAACATGAACAAAAAACGCGCGGCTGCGCCGAAAACGAACTTTCGGCACAGCCGCGCGTTTTTGTGTACAAAACTCTGTTTGATTATTTGCTTTGTTCATGCACAGAAAAAACAGTACAGCGTCGCTTTCCTTTCGCATTGTTTCTCGCGCCGCGTCCCGTTTTTGAGGTGTTTTCTCATACAGCTCTTTTCAAATCGGAAAAATATTTCTCTTATTATTCAAAGTGAGAATTGGGACAATTTTCGCTTGCGCGATTCATCTTTACGGATTATAGTAAACGATACCGCGACAAGCGGTTATTTACATAAATCTTCCGCGCATGCGCGGAGGGAAGGAGAAATGGAGCATGTTTGACAAACTGCCAACGCTGAAGATCGGCAAATATATGCCGAAGTTTCCCGTGATCCAGGGCGGGATGGGCGTTCTTATTTCAGGACCGAACCTTTCGGGCGCGGTCGCAGCGGAGGGAGGTATCGGCACTCTGGCAACAGTCGGCATCGGCATGGCTTCGATGACGTGCAGCGTCGACAATTTTTTCCGCAAGAACGTGGAAGCGCTCAAGGAAGCGGTCGCCAAGGCTCGCGAGAAAGCCAAGGGAGGCGTCCTCGCGGCCAACTGCATGTGCGCGCTTCAGGACTATGAGCAGCAGGTGCGCGCGGTGTGCGAAGCCGGCATCGATATCATCATCTCCGGCGCCGGGCTGCCGCTCAAGCTGCCGGAAATCACGAAGGACTTTCCCGATGTGGCGCTGGTGCCGATCGTCAGCAGCCTGAAAGCGGCTTCGCTGATCGTGCGCCGCTGGATGAAGAGCTACAACCGCGCGCCCGACGCCTTTGTCGTGGAGACGCCCAACGCGGCCGGCGGACATCTGGGCGCCTCAAAAATCGAGCAGGTAGACGATCAGTCGCTCTCGCTCGAAACGGTGATCCCCGAGCTGGTCGCCTGGCTGAAGGAGATGAAGCTGAACATCCCGGTGATCGCTGCCGGCGGCATCTTTGACCGCGAGCAGATGATGCACGCTTTCGAGCTTGGTGCCAGCGGCGTTCAGATGGGCACGCGCTTCGCAGCTTCGGCGGAGGGCGACGCGTCAGACGCGTTCAAGCAGGCGTATGTGAACGCCAAGAAGGAAGACGTGGTGCTGATCAACAGCCCCTGCGGC
>JAGAYQ010000213.1 GCA_017940445.1 Pyramidobacter sp.
ACTACCGCGTGGCCACGGCCGGCACGGGCGGACTGAACGCGCTCGGCGCGACGACTACCGAAGCCGCGATGTACGTGAACGGATACACGGATGCGCATACGCTTGCCATCGGTTCCGGGGAGACGTTCAAGGTCGGCACGCTCGGCGTCAATTCCGGCGTGGGCAACATGACGGTCGGCGACACGGTCGGACAGGGCGCGGTCTCGCCGCTTAGCGGCACGCTGACGTTCGACGTGAAGGACGCGAATGCCTCTTTGACCGTCAACGCGGTCGCAACGAAGATTGCCAACACGGATCATATCGTCAAGTTCGGATCCGGTACGGCGAAGCTCGCGGGCGGCACGGACTTCACGACGATTTCGATTGGCGCGGGTTCTGTTGACCTCCCGAACGCCTCTGACGCCACGCTTGCGCAGACCCTCTCCGGCACGGGCACCTTCGTGAAGAGCGGCGCGGGCACGCTCACGGTCGCCAACGAGAGCCCCAATTTCGCGGGAACATTCGAAGTCAAGGAGGGAACGCTCCTCATCGGCCGCACGGACGCCTACAAGAGCTTCGGCGACGCCGCGGCGACGATCAAGGTCGATTCGGGCGCGACGCTCGACGTTGGCATGCCGGTCGCCGGTGGAAACGCAGTTGGACTGCGCGCGACAAAGATCGTCTTCGAGGGTACCGGCGACAACGGGAAAGGCGCGCTCGCCAACACCTCCGGCACGGGCCAGTACAACGCGCTCGTCTGCGGCGAGATGTCGGGCGACGCGACGGTGAACGCGATTGCTCGCTTTGACTTCCGCAACACAGTAAGCGGCTCGTATTTTAAAATGAACGGACATGTCCTCACGAAGAAGGGCGGCAGCGATTTCCTGCTTACATCCGTGCCGGTCAACGCGGGCGGCGACACGGCGAAGATCCGCATCGAACAGGGTACGTTCGGCGTGGAGTCGGGAACGACCTTTGACGGGAACGGCACCATCGAGTTCGCCGGCGGCGCGTTCGACGTCTACAACCTCGGTGCTGCATTGACGTGGCCCATCACCGTGACGTCCGCCGGCGGCAAGTTTGTGATCCGCAGCGGCGCTGCAAACCAGAACAACATCGCCGGCACCGTGACAATCGAAGAAGGCGCGGAACTCAAGCTTGCGCCGGCCAACAACGTGAACTTCAGAATTACCGGAAAGATTACCGGCTCCGGCAAGCTCGTCAGCGACGATGGCCAAGACTCTGGATACGCGCGGATCGAGAACACGGCGAACGACTGGACCGGCGGAACCGAGGTCAGGAAGGGCGTTCTCTACTGTCCGTGTGCGGCGGTCCTGCCTGGCTACAACGTGGCAGGCAAGGTCGTGATCTCCGGCACGGGCAAGATTGCCGTGAAGCTCGGGAGCGGCGGCGCCGACGGATGGAGCGCCGAGCAGATCAACGCGCTCATGGCGAACGCCAACGCGCCCGAAGGCGCAAAGGGATTGATCATGATCGACACGGCTGGAAACGACGCGGCGTCGGGTACGGGAACCGTCAATAAGCCGATCGGCATCGGCAAGACCGGCGACGGGACGTTCACTGCCGAGATGGCCTACCCGGTCGGCGGTGGGATCTATGTGGATCAAGGCACGCTCGTGATCTCCAACAACGCAGCCAACACGATGGGCGGACTCCAGGTCATCAAGAAGGGCCGCGTCGAGATCTACGACAGCGAGATCGACTTCGGCAACAACAATCTGTACATCGGCAACGTCCGCAGCGATGGCGACATCCCGACCGTCGTCGTCGGGAACGGCGCATACGTTCACTCGTATCTCGCCCCGTACAACAGCGGATCTCCGTCTCTTCTCCTCGGTAGTGCGGATGTCGGCGGTGGTATCCTTGAAGTGCAGGATGGCGGCGTCGTGTCGAACAAGCTGTTCATGGGCAACAACCAGTACAGCCAGAACGCGGTGCTGCAGAGCGGTGGCGAAATTGTGAACTGGGGCGGAGCGGCGAGCGACACGGTGTTCGCCAATGCGCAGTGGACGTGGGGCTACTGGGAAGTCGCCGGAACGGGGTCGGCCACGTTCATGGGCTACTCGCAGCTTGCGAAGAATTCGAATGCATTTGCGACGCTCGCGATCAGGGACGAGGGATCCGTCCTTGTCACGAACGCGCTCGCTGGTTCGCTGACGATGAGCCGCGGCGGACATGGCGTGTTCGACCAGTCCGGCGGAACGCTCGTGACCGCAGGGCAGTTTATCATGGGCGAGAACTCGGGAGACAACGGCGGAATCGGCGGCACGGCCGTTTACGAGATGCGCGGCGGCACGGCCAACATCGGCGGCGCCAACGTCGCGAGCGTCCTTGTCTCTGATCGCCCTGCCTTCAAGGGCCAGGTCAACTTCAACGGCGGCGTTTTCGCGGCCAAGGACATCTGGCGAAATACCAAGGACGATCCTAACACGGCCTACGCGACGTTCAGCGGCGGAACGTTCAAGGCGAAGCAGAGCGGCGCCCAGCTGTTCGGAGCGCCTGGAAACAAGATTGACGGCGCGTATGTCTACGAGAAGGGTGCGCAGTTCGACACGGACGGGTACAACGTGACGCTTGGCCAGACGCTCCGTGCGCCGCAGGGACTGGGCGTGAAGACCATCCGCTGGACCCAGACCGACGCGGCGAAGCTCAAGTGGAAGGGCACCGAGCTGATGGGACCGCCGGTTGTGATCATCGAGGGCGACGGCGAAGGAGCGACGGCCGTCGTGGACTTCGACACCGCGACGCGCACGGTGAAGGGTATCATCGTGACGAGCCCGGGCTGGGGCTACACCGAGAAGCCGACCGTGAAACTCTTCGGAGGCGGACTCTACGTCGACAACAACACGCAGACGTACACGATCGCCGCCACGGCTGTCACCATGGGCGAGAGCTCGTCCGGCCCGATCGTCAAGAAGGGTGCGGGCAGGCTCACGCTTGAGGGCGCGAACGGCGTCGCCGGCGCCGAAGTGCGCGGCGGAGAGCTGTCAATTCCTGCCGGTGCCTCAATCCAACCCGGAAAGCTCACGCTCGCCGGCGGCACGTTCAGCGCGCCGTCCTATGCCGCCACGGAGCTGATCGTGGAGGGAGAGTCGGACGACGTCTCGACCCTGAACGCGCAGCTGACGCTGACCGGCGAGAACCAGTCCGTGCGCCAGCCCGGACTCTACGCGGCGTTCAAGAACGGAGACCTCGACACCGCGTTCACGGCGACTGCGGACGACTACTTGCTCGTCGTCACGAACCTCGAGTACGCCCAGACGAGCATCCCCGACAACTACAAGATATTTGAGGATTTGGATTACAACAACCACAACATCAACTGTGCGTACGACGGGTACATCTGGAATCGCACGGGCGAGGCTGTCACTTGGACGTTCGCGGAGCACTTCGATGACTTCGTCTATCTCAAGATCGACGACGAGGTCGTGCTGAACGACTGTGAGCAAAATGCCTGGACAAGGCCGACATTCGGATCTGTCACGCTCACGCCGGGGCCGCATCGCTTCCACCTCGTCGTGTACCAGGGCGGCGGAACGTCCGGTCCGTGCGTGACCACCGACTGGTTCCAGTGGTGGCAGCATCCCGATGGCGGCTGGACGATCGGCATCGACTTCCAGGGACGCGACGAGGGCGTTTACGGTAACTTCGTCGCCCTTGAGGATCCGGGAGACGGCTCGCTCTTCACGTTGACCGAGGACGACCTGATCGTGCAGGACTTCGCGCCCGAGGCGACCGTGCACGTGAACGGCGGCACGCTCAAGATCGCAAATACGCAAATTGGTCTTGCCGGCGGCTTCGTTGAAAACGGAACGTACAGGACGGCGGACTGCCCGCGGACCGGCGTCTATCCCAACCTCGACTACGCCAATGTCAAGCACGGCGACGCGGATGTGCTGGATGACTACACAAACTCGGACATTGACTACGTGTTCGAGGGCTACATCTGGAACCATGGCAACGCCGATGCCACTTGGACGTTCGCGGAGAACTTCGACGACAACGTGTATCTCACGATTGACGGTGCCGTTGTGCTGGACAACGGCGCCTGGGGAACGCCGACGAAGGCGAACGTCACGCTTTCACCCGGTGCCCATGCGATTCGCATCGGCCTCCACCAGGGAGGTGGCGGATCAGGACCGTCTGGACAAGGCTGGCTCAATGACAACGCAATCGGCATCGGCATCGACTTCCAGGGACGCAACGAGGAAGTGCCCTCGAACTATGTTCCGCTGACGTCCACGGCCCACGGCGGCGAGCTCCCGCTTCTCACGACGGGGGCGCGTCTGCCGAACAACCAGGCGATTCCCGCCAGCGCCTCCCTCGCCGTTTCGGACGGCGCGGGGATCGACCTGGACGGCGAACTTTTTCGACGCGAAGGCGAGCAGGCAGCCGAAGACGACGCCCAGTCCGCCCATGACGAGGGTGGCGAAGATGATTTTTGCGATCATGACAGACGCCTCCCTACTTGATAAGGCCGGAGAAGCCCATGAACGCGATGGACATCAGTCCGGCGGTGACGAGGGCGATGGGCAGGCCGCGCAGGCAGCGGGGCATGGTATCGCACAGCTCGAGCTTTTCGCGGATGCCGGCCATGAGGACGATGGCGAGCAGGTAGCCGACGGCGGTGCCGAAGGCGTTGACGACGGCGGTGATGAAGTCGTAGCGCTCGTTCATGTTGATGACGGCCACGCCGAGCACGGCGCAGTTGGTGGTGATGAGCGGCAGGAAGATGCCGAGCGACTTGTACAGCGCGGGCATCATCTTCTTCATGACGATCTCGACGAACTGCACGAGGGCGGCGATGATGAGGATGAAGGCGAGGGTGTAGAGGTATTCCAGGTGCAGCGGCACGAGCAGCCACTCAAACGCCAGCCAGGTCATCACCGACGACATGGTGATGACGAAGACGACGGCCAATCCCATGCCCTTGGCGGTCTCGACGCGCGACGACACGCCGAGGAAGGGGCAGCAGCCCAAAAAGCGCATGAAGACGATGTTGTTGACGAAGATGGAGCTGATGAGCAGGGCGAACAGTTTCATTTGGCGTCACCGTCCTTTTCAGTTTCGGCGGCCGCGTTCTGAGCCTTGCGGCAGGCGGCGGCCATGGCGCAGCCTGCGCAGGCGCTGAGGTCGTTCCAGCCGTCGTAGGCGCAGGCAGCTGCGGGATCGGCCTTAGCCTCTTTGCGCAGCTGGAACTGCCTGAAGATCCCCATGAGGATGCCGAGGGTGATGAAGCCGCCGGGAGCCAGGATCGCCAGCAGAGCGGGCTCGTACAGGCCGCCGAACAGGTTCAGCCCGAAGAACGTCCCCGCGCCTACGATCTCGCGCACGCCGCCGATGACGATGAGGGCGAGCGTGAAGCCCAGGCCCATGCCCAGTCCGTCGGCCGCGGAGGCGAGGATGCCGTTTTTGGAGGCGAACGCCTCGGCGCGGGCGAGGATGATGCAGTTGACGACGATGAGCGGGATGAAGATGCCCAGCTTGGCGTCGAGCGCCGGGAACCAGGCGGCGATGACGAGCTGGAGCACGGTGACGAAGCCGGCGATGACGACGATGAAGGCGGGGATGCGGATCTCGTCGGGGATGATGCGCCGCAGCGCGGAGATGGCGATGTTGCTGCCGATGAGCACGCACATGGCGGCCAGTCCCATCGAGAGGCCGTTTTCGGCGCTGGTGGTGACGGCGATCGTCGGGCACATGCCGAGGACGAGCGCGAACGTCGGGTTTTCCTTAAAAATGCCGTTGAGGATGATCTTAAGCGGATTCTGCATGATTCCTGCCCCCCTTTACTGGCTCACGCCCGCAAGCGCCGCGCGCAGCTCAGGCGTGTCCTGCGGCGCGGGCGAAAGGCGCATCTGCCAGCAGGCGCGCGCGGCGTTGACAGCCGTGGTGACGGCCGTCGACGAGATCGTCGCGCCGGAGACGGCCTGCACCTGCATGGCGCTCTCAGGCGGCGTCTTGGTGACAGACAGAGAGCCGCCTGCGGCCTTGCCGCGGAACTGCGCGCGGAAAGCCTCTTCGGCCGTGCGCGCCCCCAGACCGGGCGTTTCGCTCATTTCGAGGATGGAGACGCCCGTCGTCGCGCCCGCGCCGTCGATGCCGACGAGCACCGTCATCGGCCCGCCGAAGCCCTTCACGTTCACCGTGAAGCACCAGCCGACGACGGTATTGCCGCTTTTGCCGGCCGAAACTTCGCTGACGAGGCCGTGCCCGCCTTCCAGCGGGACCGCTTCGAACGATGCGGCGCCCGGCAGCGTGGCAGAGAGCGCGGCGTCCTTCTGCGCCTTGCGCTGAGCGGCGATCGGACCTTCCGTGACGGCCTGCACCGCGCCGAGGATCAGGCCCGTGGCGGCGGTGATGCCGAAGAGGATAGCGCCGAGGCGAACGATCTTATTTTTCATGTTTTTTCACCTCGCCGAAGATGCGCGGCTTCGTCGCGCGGTCGATGAGCGGCACCGTGAGGTTCATCACCAGGATGGCGTAGGTGAAGCCCTCGGGATAGCCGCCCCAGGTGCGGATGACGGCGGTGAGCGCGCCGCAGCCCAGCGCATAGATCACCTTGCCCTTGAGCGTGATGGGCGAGGTGGCGTAGTCGGTGGCCATGAAGATGGCGCCTAAAAACAGGCCGCCGGCCAGCATGTCGGCCATCGGCGCGCCGCGGCCGAACAGCGTGCAGAGCGCGGAGACGGTGATGATGTAGATCACCGGCACGTGCCAGGTGATGATCTTTTTCCACAGCAGGATCGCGAAGCCCGCCAGCAGCGCCAGCTTGCACGTCTCGCCGAGGGAGCCGCCCATGTAGCCGACCAGCATGTGCGTCAGACTGGGCAGCTGATCGAGCTGTCCCGCCTTGATCAGCGCCAGCGGCGTGGCCGTGGTGACGCCGTCGAGCGTCCAGGTGGTCATCGCCACCGGCCAGCTGGCCAGCATCATCGCGCGTCCGGCCAGAGCGGGATTGACGATGTTGCAGCCGAGGCCGCCGTAGAACTGCTTGACGACGATAATGGCGAACGCTCCGCCGACAGCGCTCATCCACAGCGGGATGGACACGGGCAGGTTGAACGCCAGCATCAGCCCGGTGACGGCGGCCGAGAGATCGCCGACCGTCACGGGACGGTGCGTCAGCTTCTGCCAGGCGTACTCAGACAGCACGCACGACGCCACGCACACGATCATGATCGCAAGGGCCCGCAGGCCGTAGTACCACACGCCCATCACGCCGGAAGGCGCGAGCGCGATCAGCACCCACATCATGATCTTCTGCGTGGTCAGCTCCGCGTGGACGTGCGGAGAGCTGGAAACGACGAGTTTGCCGAGGTTCATTTTTTCACCGCCGCCTTTCTGCGCTGCGCCATCACAAACGTCTTGCCGTCGCGGCAGCTCTGCGTGAGCGGCCGGCAGGCGGGGCAGACGTAGGTGCAGCTGCCGCACTCGATGCAGTTCATGCCGCCTTCGCGCTCAAAGTCATCGTAGCGCTTGAGCAGCACGAAGCTGTCAAGGTCGCTGGGCACCAGCCCCACGGGGCAGGCGTCGACGCATCGTCCGCAGCGCAGGCACGCTGACGGACGGGCCAGCATCGTTGATTTTGCCGTCAGGCAGAGCAGGCCGCTGCTGCCTTTCACCGCGGGCACGTCGAGCGTGCGCATGGCAACGCCCATCATCGGCCCGCCGGAGAGCACCTTGGCCGGAGGCTCGGCAAAGCCGCCGCAGAATTCGACCAGCTCGGCGATCGACGTGCCCAGCGGCACGCGCACGTTTTTCGGCTCGGCGATGGCGTCTCCCGTCACCGTGATGACGCGCTCGGTGGCCGGCTCGCCGCAGGCGATGGCGCGCCAGGCCTGCTGAATCGTGCGCACGTTGGCGATGATGCAGCCCACGTCGGCGGGCAGCGCCGTGACCACATACTCCTGGCCCGTGAGCGCCTCGATCAGCATCTTTTCAGCGCCCTGCGGGTATTTCACCGTCATCGGCTGCACGCGGATCCTCACCACGCCGAGGCGGCTCACGCACTCTTCGAGCGCCGCGATCGCCTCGGGCTTGTTGTTCTCGACGGCGATGACGCCTTCCGCGTTGGGGAAGAGGCGCAGGAGCAGGCTCATGCCGCGCACGATCTCCTCCGTGGCTTCGAGCATCAGGCGGAAGTCGCAGTTGAGGTAGGGCTCGCACTCCGCGCCGTTGGCGATCAGCCACTTGATCGCTCCCGGATCGCGCGGCGCGAACTTGACCGCCGCGGGGAACGTGGCGCCGCCGAAGCCGACGATGCCCGCCTCGCGAAGGCGCTTCACGTATTCCTTGGGATCGCAGTTTTCGTAATCGGGCAGAGGGGCCCATTTCGGGTCGCGCTCGTACAGCCCGTCGTTCTCGACCACCACGCAGGTGTCGAAGTTGCCGCCGGTCACGCGCCGCGGACCCACGTCCTTGACCGTGCCCGAGACGCTGCTCAGAATCGGCGCGGAGACGAACGCGTCGGTCGAGCCCAGCACCGTGCCGACCAGCACGCGGTCGCCCTTTTTCACCACAGGCGCGTTGGGCGCGCCGATGTGCTGCGACATCGGAAAGACCAGCTCGCCCTTGGGACGATAGTCTTCGATCGCCTTGTCCCTGGTTAAATCCTTGTTCTGCGGCGGATGCACGCCGCCGCGAAACGTCGGAAAGCCCATCATTCGATTCCTCCTCATCAGACGCCGCTTCCCCTGCCAGCACGGGCTGGGCCGAAAAACGCCGTCTTGTGACATTTTTCTCATAATAGCACTTTTTCTGAATGATTGAAATAAGTTAGCCAACTTTAATTGATGTGTATACACAAAATTTGCTGCGTCAAATAGTGAACCGTTCATCGAGGGGGAACGACCGTTCGACGCCGGGCGAACAGTCAGACGCACAAAGCGCGGCTTGGACGCGCAAAATCGTGGCTGTATGGTATACTTATGACGGTAAATATTAAAACATGAGGAGTGAGCTTTTCATGAACGCGAAACGATACGCCCTCGCCGCCGCGCTGACGCTGGCCCTTGCCGCCGGAGCCGCTGCCGCGAAGGACGAATATCCCACTGCCGACGATCTGAGGATGCGCGAGTTTCTTGCCGTGTGCGCG
>JAGAYQ010000214.1 GCA_017940445.1 Pyramidobacter sp.
AAAACCGTCGTCGCCGCGCAGAGGGCTATCGTCGCGGCAGAACAGGTCGATTGCGTAGCCGTCGTCGGTCAGCCGGTCGGTCTGGCGCAGCCGCAGGTCGAACGCGCACATGGCGCTCCCGAGCGTGCGCAGCGCGTCGGCGCACATATCCATGGCGGCCTCGGCGTCGGCATGCAGTCCCAGCAGCTCCAGCCGGTCGCCTGATCTCTGCGCCAGCAGCAGCGGCAGATCGCAGGCGCGGCGCACGAGGCGGACGGCGGCGTCGAGACTGCCGCGGGACGAACCGCAGACGTCGATCGCCTGCGGAGCGAATCCTTCCAGCGCCTTCAGCAGATATTCAGCGGCGCGGTCATACAGCTTTTTGCCTGCGGGCAGCAGGATGACGGTCTGGTCGTTCGGGTTCCACAGGGCGTAGCCTCCCTGGACGAGACGCGCCAGTCCGCGGTCGCGGATCTTTCCCTGCTTGCCGCGCGAGACGGGAAGCAGCAGTTCGCTCACCCATTTCATGATTGTTCAGGTCCTTTCATCATTTATTAAAGACTTATTACAAATGCAGGTCGGCCAGCATCGGCGTGTGATCCGACGGCTTTTCCCAGCCGCGCGGGACGGTGTCGATCCAGCAGTTTTCGCACAGCGGCGCCAGTGAAGGCGTGGCGAGCATGTGGTCGATGCGCCAGCCGATGTTGCGCGCCAGCGCGTTTTTGACGCGATAGTCAAAGAAGGAGTACAGCTCTTCGTCCGGGTGATGCTGCCGCAGCAGATCGGTCAAAAACGGCGCGCACAGGTCGGCAAACAGATCGCGCAGTTCCTTGACGAAGCAGACGTGATCCTTTTTATTGGCCGGGTTGGTCACGTCCAGTTCGGTCGGGGCGACGTTGAGGTCGCCGACCCAGAGCAGTTTTTCATTCGTGCGGGCCTGAGCGAACGCAGCGGCACGGCGCAGAAAGACTTTTTTCGCCTCATAGTCGGGGTGCGTGATCTCCTTGCCCTGCGGCACGTAGGTGTTGACCACCCACAGAGAGCCGAAGCGGGCGGCGATCATGCGCGTGTCCCAGAGGGGCTCGGCGCCGTCGTCGAAGCCGTGGATCACTTCGTCCGGCTCATGCTTGTACAGCAGCGCGACGCCGTTGTACGACTTTTCGCCGCGAAAGACGGCGCCGTAGCCGAGAGATTTAACGCTTTCGAGCGGAAAATCGGCGTCCTGCGCCTTGGTCTCCTGCACGGCGAGAACGTCGACGCCGGCGGACGGCAGCCAGCGCTCGAGGATGGGGAGGCGGCTGCGCAGAGAGTTGACGTTGAACGTAGCGACGCGCATCATCATTCTCCTTTTTTCTGAGAGGTGTACTCGCTGATCGCGGCGCGTCCTTTGACAGGGCGTCCGGCGATAAAGTCGAGGATGTTGCCGAGAGCGTTTTCCGCAGCCTCAGCGGCGGCGGTGGGCGAGGCGTAGGAATTATGAGCGGTGCCGATCACGTTGGGCAGTGACAGCAGACTGTCGCCATCGGCGGGGTAGGCGCTGCGCTCCTGCCACCACACGTCGAGCGCCGCAAAAAATCGGGGGTGCGCGCGCAGATGCGCTTCGAGCGCGTCATGGTCGATCAGGCCGGCGCGGGCCACGTTGATGAGCGTCGCGTCCTCCTTCATGAGCGAGAGCGTGCGGGCGTTCATCAGATGATGGGTGAGGCTGGTGCTGGGCAGCGAGAGCAGCACGATGTCGGCCTTCGGCAGCGCTTTTTCAAAATCAGCCATCGCCCAGCCCCGGTCGAGCAGGTCGTGCTGCGGCGCGGAACGTCCGACGGCTTGTACATGGCTGCCCATCGCTTTGAACAGGCGGGCCGCTTCACGTCCGATGCCGCCGAAGCCGACGATCAGCGTTGTGCACTGCGAAAGCAGGCGCATCGGATAACCGTAAATGTCGAATCGTCCGCCTTTCAGCGCTTCCGTCTGCGGCCGGAGCATCCGCGTACTGGCCAGGGCCATTGCCAGCGCGTGCTCGGCCATCGCGTGGGCCCAGCCGCCGGTGTTGCTGTACAGATTGACGTTCTCGGGCAGCGTGGAAAAATCGATCTGATCGACGCCGGCCGACATCGTCTGTACCATCTCAAGTCTGCCGAGCAGTTTTTTCTCTTCGGCAGAAAGCTCCACCGTCAGCAGCGACGCCAGCATGATATCGGAGCGAAGGATCGCTTTCCTCCGCGCCTCTGCGTCGAGTTCTTCCAGCCAGATCACCTCGCAGCCGGAAAGTTTATTCTCGACGAGCGGCGCCAGCGCTTTTTTGATCTTCGCGGCGATGCATACGACTTTTTTCATGAGCTTTGATTGCTCCTTTCTTTTTTCGCGCCTTTGGGCATATAATCATACGAAGTGCGAAGCTCAGCTTTCGCGGGAGATGACGTCTTTTATCGGCGCTCCCTTCATTATACCCGAAACGGCGGTGAAAAAATGATACGACCAGAATTTTTTGAACGCAAGGATCTCACAGCCGCGCAGCGCTGTTTTCTGGAATTCCTGCGGGCGTTCTTCAACACGCTCGGCGGCGCTGCCGATGCCTTTGAAAAGGACCTTCCTGACGCCGTGCTGCAAACTGCCCATCGGACCGCCGTCATCGATGAACTGGCGCAGAGTGCCGTGTCGAGCTACACCTTCCGTAGCGGAAGGGAGACGAAACAGTTCTTTGACGCCCTGTTTTTGGCCAGAAGCGGAGCGGAAGTGCTGAGGCGGCTCTGCACCTCGGGTGCGGAAGATTTTACAGGCCTGGACGACAGCCGCGCCTTTCTCGGCTCGCTCTGCCGCTGCGTCTACGACCGGATCGACTGGTCGCACCGGCGTCAGCTGCTGGGTTCGCAGCATCACGGCGCGGAAGAGGACGATCTTGAGCTCACCATCCGCGAGCTGCCCGCGTCGATGGCCGCTGAGCACCGCGTCAGATATGCGCAGGCGCTGATCGACTTTCACGACGCGCTGCTCGCTGCCCGCGATTTATTCGAAGTGATGCGCCGGATCCTCAGCATCGGCGAGGAGCTCTTTCCGCTGGATGATGAAAAATACTGGCAGCTGAGGCCCGACGATCCTCCAGCAAAAAAACGGATGCAAAATCGTCCCGCGGCGGATACAATAAAACGGAAAACACTCTGAGGAGGAGAATTTTTACCTATGCGTCTGAGAATTGTTGAGTTTCCCGATCCTGTCCTGCGAAAGCCGACACAGCCTGTCACCGTGTTCGACAGCAGCCTGAAAACGTTTGTCGACGAGATGACGATCGTCATGAAAGACGACGACGGCGTCGGCATCGCCGCGCCGCAGGTCGGCGTGTCAAAGAAGATCGCTGTCGTCTGCGTTGATGACGTGCGCTACGTCCTCGTCAATCCGCGCATCGTCGCTGCTGAGGGAGAACAGGGCGGCGAGGAAGGCTGTCTGAGCTTCCCCGGCATCTTCGGCGAGATCAAGCGTGCCGCGCATGTCGTCGTGGAATGCCAGGACGAGACGGGCGCGCCTCGCCGCTACGAGGCCGACGGCTTTACTGCCCGCGCCTTCCAGCACGAGATCGAACACCTCGAAGGCAAGCTCCTGATCGATCATTTTTCGCCCATCAAGCGCGAGATGATCCGCAAGAAGCTGCTCAAAAACCGCTCATGAGCGCGAATATCTGGTTTTTCGGCACGGGGCATTTTGCCGCCCGCTGCCTCGAGGCGATCGCCTCTGCATACCGTCCCGCGCTTGTCGTCACCGCCCCGCCCAGCGTGGCCGGCCGCGGACTGAAGACGAAGCCTTCTCCCGTGGAGGAGACGGCGAAATCTCTTGGGCTGACGCTGCGCCATTCAGCCTCCGTCAATCGTGACGAAGAGCTGAAGGCGCTGTTTGCTCAAAACGCTCCCGATGTCATCCTCGTCATCGATTTCGGCCAGAAAGTGGGCGAGCCATGGCTGACCGGTCCCCGCTGCGGATGCATCAACATCCATCCTTCGCTGTTGCCGCAGTACCGCGGTGCCGCTCCCGTGCAGCGCGCAGTGATCGACGGACAGGCTCAGACGGGCGTCACGCTGTTCCGCCTCGTCGAAAAAATGGACGCCGGCCCCGTGTGGCTGCAAGCGCGTGCCGACATCGGCGAAAACGAGACTTCCGGCGAGCTGCTCGACCGCATGGCCGCCCTCGGCAGCGCGCAGTTCGCAGCCCGCGCGCCGGAGCTGTTCGGCGGAACGGCCGTCTTTGCACCGCAGGACGACGCGGCTGCGACAGTCGCTCCCAAGATCGACAAAGCTGAAACGCGGCTTGATCCGACGCTTCCGGCAAAGCGCGTCCACGATCTCGTCCGCGGCCTTCAGCCCGCGCCCGGTGCGTACTTTATCCTGCGCGGCAAACGCGTGAAAGTGCAGAAGACAGAATGTGGCACCGCGAGCGCAGAGCAGGGCCGGCTCTTTGAGAAGGACGGCATCCCGCACCTGGCCTGCGGGGAAGGAAGCGTTGCGCTGCTTGTCGTTCAGCCGGAGGGGAAAAAGCCGATGGACGGCGCTGCCTGGCTCAAGGGCATCCGCCTTGAAAACGGCGAGACGATCGACCGTCCCTGAATCAGAACAATAAATGAGCCCCGCGTCAGACTGTGTGGACCGTCTGATGCGGGGCTCATTTTATCCTTCGAATCGTCGATATGAAGTTCTACTTTTCTGAATAATTCAAAAGCAAATTGTCGACATAAATGAGAATCGGATGATAACTGAACGCGCGCCGTTTTTTGCCGTTAAATAAGTATAGATATAGTTTTTTAAGGGGCTGGCGCGATTTAGAAAATAAGCCTAAAATAACGATATGACAAATGAGTTGCCCGGTCAAAATCTCCTTTGAAGAGATAATTTGTTCCTGTTCAGTCGATTTCACGAAAAAAAATGTCGACAAAATGAAAATCTTATTGAAAAGGGTCATAAAACTCAGGTATTTTTCTGATAAATATCATCATCAATCTCATGACCAAAAAGATAAATAAGAACTCGTAAATTGAGACGATTGATAAACAATTCATTGTGAAATTGATTTATTAAATGATGGGCGCTAATTAAATTTATCATGGACGTCTGCATCACAGACAGACCGCGGGAGGGAAACAGCGTGCCTTTTGAAATGACGCAGATCAAAGAGCTGATGGAGCGCTACGAATGGCCGAAAGCCGTCGCTGTGACCGGCGCTCTCGGCTCGGGAAAGACCGAATGGGTGCTCAACCTGGCGCTTGGCATGAAAATGCTGGGCGAACAGGTGACGATCGCCGACGCCGACATCATCAATCCGTACTTCTGTATCCGTCAGGTGGTCAATTCTCTTGAAGAAAAAGGCTTCAAGGTGCTGACCGCGCCGGGACAGGCCAAGTGGGCCGACATGCCTGTGGTCAGCGCGGAAGTCGACTGGGCGCTGTCGTCGCCCGGCAAGCTTATGCTCGACATCGGCGGCGACGCTGAGGGCGCTCTGGCGCTGAAGCAGTTCCAAAAGCGCATCATTCAGGCCGGGTATCTGCTCATCCTTGTCGTCAACGCCTACCGGCCGCAGACGTCGACGGTGGAGAAGATCGACCTGATGCGCCGGCGCATGGAGGAGATCTGCGGCCTGAAAGTCGGCGCGCTGGTGAGCAACTCGCACCTGATGCAGGAGACGACGCCGCAGGATGTCCTCGACGGTTTCAAGCTCGTGCGCAGTGCCGCCGACCGCATGGGGCTGCCGCTTCTGTATGCGGGCACGTCTCCGGCGATCTACGACGAGACGGTCGAGATCATGAAGAACGAAAACGTCCCCGTCTGGCCGGTGTCGCGATATATGCTCCTGCCGTGGGAACCGGGCGCGATCTGGGCGACGGGGCTTCCTGCCAGCCACCATGCCCGCCGCATCCTCGGACAGGATGCGTTCCAGGATCTGAGCGGCCGTCGGCGTTAGCTTTTTTCGCAGGCAGTGTGCAAATGCTGTAAGTTCAGCGCCAAAAAGCGCTGAGAAGTCAGCTGGATTTATAGATGAGAAAACAACTTTATCGAAGGGGGTTTTTTCCGAATGGCAAAGGGGAGAATCACGGTATCTGAGGAGTACTGCAAGAGCTGCGGGCTGTGCGTCGACGCCTGCCCCATGAAGGTTCTGCGCATCTCAGACCATCTCAACGACAAGGGCTACCGCCCTGTTGAGCAGTTCAAGGAAGGCTGCATCGGCTGCGCTATGTGCGCGATGACCTGCCCGGACGCGGTAATCGAAGTTTACCGCGAGACGGTATAACCGAAGGAGGAATCTCAGAATGGCAAAAGTCCTTATGAAGGGCGCTGAAGCCCTTGCACAGGCTGCGATCAGCGGTGGGTGCCGTTACTTCTTCGGATATCCCATCACGCCTCAGAATGAAGTGCCCGAGTACATGGCCGCGCATCTGCCGGAAGTCGGCGGCGTCTATGTGCAGGGCGAGAGCGAAGTTGCTTCGATCAACATGGTCCTTGGCGCGGCCTCGACCGGCGCCCAGGTCATGACCTCTTCGTCGAGCCCGGGAATCTCGCTGATGTCCGAAGGCCTCAGCTACCTGGCGGCTAACGAATATCCCGCGGTCGTGCTCAACGTCATGCGCGGCGGTCCTGGACTGGGCGGCATCCTGCCGGCTCAGGGCGACTACGGCCAGGCGACCCGCGGCGGCGGCAACGGCGACTATCATCTGATGGTCCTCGCTCCCAGCGATCTTCAGGAAGCTGTCGATCTGATCCAGAAGTCGTGGGATTACGCTTTCAAGTACATGAACCCCGTCATGGTCATCGCCGACGGTTTCATGGGCCAGATGATGGAGCCCGTTGAGATCAAGGAGCGCAAGGCGGAGAAGGGCGACTGGCAGAAGTGGGCCGTCGGCTGCTTCCGTGAGCGCGGCAACAAGCGCACCGTGTTCCACAGCCTTTTCCTTGCGGCCGAGCCTCTTGAGGAGCACAACAAAAAGCTCATGAAGAAGTACGCCGAGATGCAGAAGGAAGCCATGTGCGAGGAGTACATGCTCGACGACGCCGAAGTGGTCATCGCTTCGTTCGGCACCACGGCCCGCATCGCCAAGACCGCGATCATGCACCTGCGCGCCGAAGGCCTGAAGGTCGGCCTGATCCGCCCGATCACCGTCTATCCGTTCCCTTACGAGAACTTCAAGAAGCTGCCTTCGACGGTTCGCCACATCCTTGACGTGGAGATGAACTGGGGCCAGATGATCGACGATGTGAAGCTGGCGACGGAGTGCAAGTATCCGGTGTCGTTCTACGGCCGCTGCGGCGGTTTCGCTCCCTCGGTCGAAGAGATCGAAGACGAAGTCCGCAAGCTGTTTGCTTAGGAGGGGATCAGAATGTCTGAAGTCAAAGTCTACTCAAGACCCGAAACATGGATGAAGGGCGTTCACACCCACTACTGCCCTGGCTGCGGCCACGGCATCGCCCACCGCATGATCTGCGAGGCGATCGACGAGCTGGGCATCCGCGCTGATGCGATCACGATGTCGCCCGTCGGCTGCGCCGCCATGTTCTATAACTATCTCGACATCGACTGCATCGAAGCCGCTCACGGCCGTGCGCCGGCGACGGCAACGGGCATCAAGCGCGTGCTTCCCGACAAGATCGTCTTCACCTACCAGGGCGACGGCGACCTTGCCTCGATCGGTATGGCCGAGATCATCCACGCTGCCAACCGCGGCGAGAAGATCAGCGTGTTCTTCATCAACAACGCCATTTACGGCATGACCGGCGGCCAGATGGCCCCGACGACGCTGATCGGCCAGAAGGCGACCACCTGCCCCAACGGCCGTGACGCTGAGCTGACCGGTATGCCCATCCGCATGTGCGAGCTGCTTGCTTCGCTTGCGACGCCGGCTTACATCGAGCGCGTCTCGCTGGCCAAGCCTTACCTGGCCAAGGCCAAGAAGGCCATCAAGAAGGCCTTCCAGACGCAGATCGATAAGAAGGGATTCAGCTTCGTCGAGATCCTTTCCACCTGCCCGACCAACTGGGGCCTGTCGCCTCTTGACGCGTTCGACTGGCAGGTCAAGAACATGATCCCCTATTATCCCCTTGGCGTGTTCAAGGATTTTGAATAGGAGGAACGACCATGGCATTTTATAAAGAACTGATCGCCGCCGGTTTCGGCGGACAGGGCGTGATGATGCTGGGCCAGCTGGTGGCGTATGCCGGCATGTACGAGGGACGCAACGTCTCGTGGATCCCTTCGTATGGTCCTGAGATGCGCGGCGGCACGGCCAACTGCAGCACGGTCGTCAGCGAAGAGCCCGTAGGCTCGCCCGTCATCAGCAAGTGCGACGTGTGCGTGGTCATGAACCATCCTTCGCTCGACAAGTTCAAGGACGCTCCCCGCAAGGGCGGCGTGCTGATCTACAACAGCGACCTGGTCGACTATCCCGATCACCGCGACGACGTGACGGTCATCCCCGTCGCGGCTGAGAAGCTGGCGGTCGAGTGCGGCTCGCCGAAAGTCGCCAACATCATCCTTCTCGGCGTGGTCGTGGCTTCGTCGGGCATCGTTTCGCGCGAGGCGGCCAAGCACGTTGTCGAGGAGAAGCTCGGCAAGAAGAAGCCGCAGTTTTTGCCGATGAACCTCAAGGCCCTGCAGATGGGCTTTGACATCGTCGACAAGCTCGGCAAGTAAATGGAGCGCCGGCTCAGCTCCAGGCGCATTTACGAGGGGCGAATCCTCAGTCTGCGCGTCGACGAAGTCGAAGTGTCGCGCAACGGCCGTCATGCACATCGCGAAGTCGTCGAGCATGGCAGCGCTGTGGCGATCCTGGCGCGCGATGATCAGGGGCGTCTGCTTTTCGTGAAGCAGTTCCGCTATCCTCTCGGCGCCGAGCTGCTGGAGATCCCTGCCGGGCTGATGGAATCCGGCGAGTCTCCGCAAGAGTCCGCGCAGCGCGAACTGCGAGAGGAGACCGGCTACCGCGCCGGCTCGTGGACGGAACTGCCGCCCATCTGGTCCACTCCGGGATTTTCAGACGAGAAGCTATTTCTCTTTTTCGCCGAAGAGCTGGAATGGGCGCCGCTTGAGCAGGACGAGGACGAGGATATCGCCCTCGTGCGCATGACCGAAAGCGAAGCGCGCGCGCTGCTTGATTCGACTCAGGCGCAGGACGCGAAGACGATGTTCGCTCTGGCGTGGTATTTTGCCCGCAAATTGTAATTTCTGCACGAAAACGTGGTATGATAGGATCGGCTCTGGACAGGGCCGATCCTGTTTTTTTATGAAAGGTGAGCTGACATGCCCGCATCGTTTGAAACGTCGCGCGCCGCGTTTGAGGATTACATCCTCCTGGAGCGCGGCCAGAGCAAAAACACGGCCGGCGCGTATCGCCGCGGGCTGGAACTGTGGCGGAACTACTGCGACGAATCGGGACTCGATCCCATGAAGGTGGAGCAGGAGTCGCTGTCGACGTTCATCGCCTTTTTGAGGGACGAGGGCCGCGCCAGCTCGTCGATCCAGCTGATCGCCGCCGGTCTGCGCAGCTGGGTGCGCTACCGCGTGCTCAACGGCGAGCTGCCGCCGGACACGTGGATCCCGGTGCTGCCGGCGAAGACGAAAAAGCTGCCGAAGATCCTCACCGAGGGCGAGATCCAGCGCATCCTTGCCGCCTGCGACGGCGACAGCTATTTCGACTGCCGTGACCGCACGGCGCTGCTGACGCTGGCCAACTGCGGCGTGCGTGCCAGTGAGCTGTGCGGGCTGAAGATCAGCTCGCTCAACCTCGACGACAAGAGCATGGTCGTCTTCGGCAAGGGCAGCAAGGAACGGTATGTCCCGTTTGCTGAAGACCTGAAAGAACAGCTTGAGCTCTATCTGAAAAAAAGGCTCGAATTCCTGCACGGCGACACAGAGGAGAAGACGCTCTTCCTTTCGTCGCGCCGCGAGCCTTTAAGCCGCGTCGATCTGTGGAAGATCGTCCAGAAGCGCGGCGGGATGGCGCACATACCCGAAGAACGCCTGTTCCCGCATGTGCTCCGCCATTCGCTGGCGACGCACATGCTGCGGCGCGGCATGGACATGCGCACGCTTCAGGAGTTCCTCGGACATTCTTCGATCGCCACGACCGAGAAATATTTGCATTTTGATCTGGAACTGCGCGACGTGTACGACCGCAGCCATCCCAGAGCGTAATCACAGAGAAAGCGAGTGATCCTGATGGATATGAAGGAATATTCAGCATGCGTGGCAGCGGCTTTTGCCGCGGTCAAAGCGCGTGTCCCGTTTGTACCGCAGGTCGCGATCATCCTCGGTTCCGGCCTCGGCGAGCTGGCCGAGGCGGTGAACGATCCGGTCATCATCCCCTACGGCGAGATCCCCGGCTGGAAGGTGTCGACAGCTCCCGGCCATATCGGGCGGCTCCTCTGCGGCACGATCGGCGGCGTTCCCGTCGTCGTCATGCAGGGGCGGCTCCACTGCTACGAGGGATATACGCCGTGGGAGACGACGCTCCCGGTGCGCGTCTTCGGGCTCTGGGGCGTTAAAACGCTGATCGTGACGAACGCTTCAGGCGGCGTCAACTGGGATTACTCCGCTGGAGACGTGGCGCTGATCACTGACCACATCAACCTGACGGGGCTCAATCCGCTCACCGGCCCGAACAACACGGAATGGGGGCCGCGTTTCCCGGATATGTCCGAGGCGTACAGCAAACGCCTGCTCTCCATTGCCAAAGAGGCCGCGGCTGCGTTGCAGCTGCCGGTGCACGAGAGCGTCTACATCGGCATGGCCGGTCCGTCATACGAGACGCCTGCCGAGATCCGCATGGCGCGCGCACTTGGCGCCGACATCGTCGGCATGTCTACGGTCCATGAAGTGATCGCCGCCAACCACATGGGCATGGAGGTGTGCGGCATCTCCTGCGTCTCCAACCAGGCGGCGGGCATGAACGGCGGAAAGCTCTCGCATCAGGAAGTGCTCGATCAGATGTCGCGCTCTTCGGAGAAAGTGGCCTATCTGATCTCCAAGATGCTCGAGCTTTATCATGTTCACGACGGGCAGTAAGGTCACGGCATGGGACTGCTGTTCAAGATCATCCGCACGGTCATCGTGCCGCTGCTGCTGATCAGCTTTGTGCGCTCGTTCCTGCAGGACTTTCTGCGCCAGGCGTCACAGCGAAGCGGCCCAAAGCGTGACTGGAACCCCGGCGGAAGTTCGTTCAGCGGGGGCGGACGGAGCGCGCCGAAGTCTGCTTATGAGGTTTTCGGCCTGCCGCGCAGCGCTTCGGATGACGAGATCCGCGCGCGCTATCGCGAGCTGATTTCCAAATACCACCCCGACAAGTTTGCGGGACTGAACGATCCCGAGTTCTCGCGCCT
>JAGAYQ010000215.1 GCA_017940445.1 Pyramidobacter sp.
AACTGCGGAATCTCGATCGTCCCCAGCACGCCTCAGACGAATGACGCCATCAGCGAATACTTCTTCAGCGAGCTCGAACTGCCCCGCCGCGGCCTGTCGATCGAGGGCATGCACTCTGTTGCCGACTACGCTGCGCGAGTGGCGGCAAAAGGTACGGCCATCAACTATGGTCTTCTCGTCGGTCACGGCACGCTGCGCGGCGCGGTGATGGGCTTTGTCGACCGCGATCCGACGCCAGATGAGATGAAACAGCTCAAAGACCGTCTTGTGCGCGAGCTTGACGAAGGCGCGTTCGGCATGTCGCTTGGCCTGATCTATCCGCCCAGCTCCTTCTCAAAGCGCGAAGAGCTCGTCGAGCTGAGCAAAGTGCTGGCAGAGCACGACGCGCTCCTGACCGTGCACATGCGCAACGAGGGCCCGCGCATCTTCGAAGCCGTCGACGAGATGATCGACATCACGCGGAAATCCGGCGTGCATCTGGAGATCTCGCACCTCAAGCTGATGGGCAAGCCGCAGTGGGGAAGGTCGGCTGAGCTGCTTGAAAAGATCGAGTCGGCCCGTGCCGAGGGGCTGAGGATCAACTGCGATCAGTATCCCTACACGGCCACGTCGACGTCGATGACGGCGCTGCTGCCCGGCTGGGCGCACGACGGCGGCATCGGCGCGCTGGTGGAGCGCGTCGGCGCTCCGACGAAGGAGCTGAAGGACGCAACGGCTCGCGAGATGGACAATCGCGGCGGCCCCTCATGCGTGATGGTGTCGGGCACGCACGGGATGCATCCGGAGTGGGAGGGTAAGACGGTGGAGCAGATCGCCGCCATGCTCGGCCTCGAACCTGTCGACGCGGTGATGAAAGTCCTTGCCGACTGCCGCGGTTCCGTTGCCTGCATCTACTTCTGCATCAGCGAGCCCGACGTGCTGAACATCATGAAGGATCTGCGCATCTCCGTCGGCTCCGACGGGTACGGCTTCTCGTTCGACCGTTCGATCACCGCGACCAACCCGCATCCGCGCAGCTTCGGCACCTTCCCGCGCTTTTTGCGCACCGTGCGCGAGCACGCGCTGATGCCGCTTGAAGACGCGGTGTACAAGATGACGGGGCTGCCGGCCTCGGTGCTGGGCATGAACGACCGCGGCGTCATCCGTGAGGGCGCTGCCGCTGATCTGACCGTATTTGACTGGAACGCCGTGACTGACGCCTCCGAGTTCACCGACTCCGTGCGGCCGCCGCTCGGCATCGAGCATGTGATCGTCAGCGGCGCCGTTGCCTTGAAAGCCGGCGTCGTGCAGAAGACGCGCACCGGCGGAGCGCTGCTGAAAAAGTAACCATAAACGCACGGGGACCGAAAACGCCGCAACGGTGTTTCGGTCCCCGTGTTTTATGGAACTGCGCAGGACAAGTCGAAAAATTTAGAAAAACGCTTTGAAAAATTTTCTGACAAAAGTCTCGTTTTCGGGTATACTGATAGCTGTGAATTTTTGCGGCTGAGCCGAAAGGGGGGAACGCTGATGAAAAATCTGATCGATTTCAGACGGCTGGTCAATCCGCTGGGAATGCCCGAGAGCGTGCGGGACGCGCTGAAGCATGGGATCGAGGAGGGCGTTCCCGAACCGTTCGACGAGGATTTTTCGTCGCTGCGGGAGATGATCGGGCAGAGGCATCGCGCCGCTGTGGCGCAGATCGCTGTCTCTCACGTTGAGGAAGAGCTGATCTGTCTGCTGGCAGCGGCTTCTGGAGCGCGAAAGGCGCTTTTGCCCACGCCGTGTCCGCCTTCGTACGAACGGGCGCTGAAGCAGGCGGGCGTCGAAGCGTGCCGATGGGAGCTGTCGCCGCGGCATAATTTTCGCTTTGCGCCCGGCGAACTGAAAGCGGCCTTGAACGGCTGCGATCTGCTGCTGATGGGGAACCCTGCCTTTCCTTCGGGCGGGCTGGTGCCGCCGGGGAACCTGCTTGAAGAGGTTGATGAATGGGCGTCGCGCGGCGGCTGGCTGATCATCGACGAGAGCATGCTCGATTTTACCTACGGCGGTATCGTCAATTCCGTGTGGTCGGGCGTGCGCTATGTGCAGCGCGCCGCGCTGATCCGCTCGTTCACGGCCTCGCTGTCGCTGGCGGTCTGTCCGCTGTGCTATGCCGTCGGCGGCGCACCGTGGCTGAGCGAGGTCAGGTCACGCCAGTTCCATCCCGCTCTTGCGCCTCTGGCCGCATGCCTGACAGCTCCCTTGGAGGGGCTGATGGGATTTCGCGGTGATACAGTCGACTGCATCAGTGATCTGCGCAACAAGCTGATCGGCCGGCTGCGGCGCATCTCCGGACTGCGCCCCCTGCCGAGCGACGCCAACTGGGTGCTGTGCAGCCTGGAGCGCGACGATGTCACCGTGACTGATCTGGTTTCGCAGCTCAACCGCCGCGGCATCATCATCGAACCCTGCGTCGACGGCGCGCACTTTGCGCTTGCGCTGAGGCCCATGACAGATCTGGAACGTTTTATCCGCGCAGCGCGTGAGATCCTCATGCCGAAGAAGGACTATCAGAAACTGCTGCCGCTGAGCTGAACAAACATGCATTGAATGCTGAACAGCGCCCCCGAAAGGTCGGGATGACCTTTCGGGGGCGCTGTGTTTTTGTTAAAGCAGTTTCTTTTTGAGGAACCTCTCTGCCGGGATTTCAATGCAGTTTCGGGAAATGCCTGCGATCAGGGCTGTTGCCGTCATGGAGAGAAGATAATAGATGTAAGGACTCAGGTGAAGTCCTCTATTGACATGCAGGAGCAGGATAAGCGTCT
>JAGAYQ010000216.1 GCA_017940445.1 Pyramidobacter sp.
AAGCGAAGAACTATTTCGTCCTGCTCAGCACCGATACAACGCTTTCAGAAGAAGAGATCATTCAGCTTTATCAAAGACGCTGGAGCATTGAGGTGTTCTTCCAGGTCTGCAAGACGTATCTGCGCTTTGCGAAAGAAAGTCACGGCGTTTCATACGATTCGATGAGAGCGTATATCGCTGTCGAGTTCGCAAGGTATCTCATGCTGGCGTGGTTACAGAGAATGAATACCGACGATCGGACAATGGGAGAAATCTTTTACCGATACGCGGAAGAGTTGAAAGAACCTGACTGGCTGACAGCATTGAAAGAATTACTTTGCGTTATCTTCGAGAGTGCCTCAGAGAATATTGAGACATTTGCTGCCAACGTGACGAAGCAGGTGGGACGTTTCCTCGCTCAGCTGCCTTCCCAAGTGATGAAGAGGCTGCAGGAGCTGGGATGCCCTCAAACGCTGTCGGCTGTGTGATTGTTTGTACTGAAGAAACGCTGTTTATTACTGCGTTCGTTCGCTGTTTTGGGGTGCGAAGAATGAGCTGTCTAATTATAACAGCAGGACTGATGGTATCAAAGGTTCATTATGAGAGCATAAATGATTTGTCAAGATGAATTATGATTTTACTTGCAGACAGGCAGCTGCTTTCCATTAGAAAGTTCAGTTTGTCAGTGAGGTCAGTGTGGGGAGAAAGCCGCATAGTCTTTTATGAAGTGCTATAATCATACAGAATTCTGATTGATTGACTTTTTCTTCTTTTTGTTGAGGTGCAAAATGGCTGGATTTTCTGCGAGGGGTTCGTATCGGATCGATATGCTCAACGGGCCGCTGCTTGGGAAGATGGTGCTGTTCGCGCTGCCGCTGGCGATCAGCACGGTGCTGCAGCAGCTGTTCAACGCGGCCGACATCGCCGTGGTGGGGCGTTTTGCCAGCAAGCAGGCGCTGGCGGCGGTAGGAAGCAACGGGGCGACGATCAATCTGCTGATCGGGCTGTTCGTGGGGCTGTCGGTGGGCACGAATGTGCTGATAGCCAAATTCATCGGGCAGGGCTCGACGGAGCGGGTGCAGCGGGCGGTGCACACGTCGATCGTGGTGGCGCTGGCAAGCGGCGTGTTCCTGCTGTTTCTGGGGCAGGCGGCTTCGCGGCCGATGCTGGAGTTTATGGAGGCGCCGCACGATGTGATCGATCTGGCTACGCTGTATTTGCGCATTTATTTCCTGGGCGTGCCGTTCATCATGCTGTTCAACTTCGGGGCGGCTATTTTGCGCAGCAAGGGTGACAGCAGGCGGCCTCTGTACTGTCTGTTCCTGGCCGGTGTGTGCAACGTGATCCTCAATCTGATCCTGGTGATCGTGTTTCACCTCGGTGTGGCGGGGGTGGCGATCGCGACGGTGGTGTCGAATGTGATCAGTTCGTCGCTGGTGATGTGGTTTTTATTTCACGAGGAACCGCTGATCCGGCTTTCGCTGTCGCGGTTGCGGCTGCATGCGGCGGAGCTGCGGGAGATCTTTTCGATCGGCGCGCCGGCGGGCTTGCAGGGGATGATGTTTTCGCTGTCGAATGTGGCGATCCAGACGGCGATCAACAGCTTTGGCTCGGCGGCGGTGGCGGGCTCGGCCGCGGCGCTGAACTTTGAGTTTGTCACGTTTCTGCTGGTGGATGCGTTTTGTCAGGCTGTGACGACGTTCACCAGTCAGAATTACGGAGCGGGCTGCGAGGAGCGGTGCAAGCGCGTCTTCTGGCTGGGCATGGGCTCAGCGCTGCTGCTCAAGTCGTCGGCGATCACGCTCTCGTGGATGCTGCGCGAGCCGCTTGTGGCGCTGTTCACGGTCGACGCGGCGGTGCTGCCGTATGCGATGGCGCGTCTGCGCTATGTGCTGCTGTGGGCTATGGTTTCAGTGCCGTTCGGCGTGGCGGGCGCGGCATTGCGCGGGCTGGGGCATTCGATGGTGCCCGCGGTGCTGACGGTGGTGGGAACGTGTCTGTTCCGCTTTGTCTGGCTGTGGACGTTCTTCCGCCACTGGCACACTTTTGAGGCGCTGATGTTCGTCTATCCGGTATCGTGGATTTTGACGAGCGTGATGATGATGGCGGCGTATTTTGCGGTGCGCAAAAAGGCGTTCGCACCGTTCCACCAGCAATAAATAAAGAAGGACCTCTTTCCCCGCGTGGGAGAGAGGTCCTTTTTTGAGGGTTGGTATCAGCGCTTTTTGCGGCGCGGTTTTTCCTTCACTTTGAGCTTAGACGGATCGGGGCCGACGGGCAGGGGATAGCTGATGCCGTAGCGCTGGTAATCCTTTTTCTGCGCCGCATCTTCAGTCCAGTCGGTGGTGGCGACATCGGCGTAGCTGCCTTCGCCGCCGAACTTGAGCTTGTTGACGCGCACTTCGCTGTAGTCCTTGCCGGCCACGTCGATGTCGACGTCGCGCACCTGGGTGGCGATGGCGCCGCCGATGAATTTCTGCAGGAAGTTGGAGGCGATGCTTTCGGTGGACAGATTTCCGGTGGCTCCGGCTTCGATAACGGCGCCAAGGCCGCCGAGCAGGCCGTTGATGACGCGCACGTTGATGCTGCCGTTGACGTACATGTGATACATATCGCCGACGCGTTTGGCGAGGTCCTTAGGCATGAGCGATTCGTCAAGCTTGGGCGGTTTGCGTCCCTGCCGCCAGGCAAGGCCGGTGAAGGAGACGAAGTGGTAGAGTTTGTCGTCGGGCCACGCGGTGATGGCGCTGCCGGGCATCAGGTACACTTCGCCGTCGTTGACGTTGAAGAAGACGTTGCCGTGCTGGATCTTGAACGGGGCTTTGCCGGTGACGGTCATCTGGCCGGGGAACTTGTCAACGACGATGTTCTTGAAGCGCAGGCGGCCGTTGCCCTGCATGATGGTGGTGAGTCCTGTCCGGGCGATGCCGCTGAACCTGACACTGGCCGTGCCGTTGACTTCTGCAGGGATGTTCATAGGCTGGGTGAGTTTGCGCAAGTTCACGCCGCTGCCTTCGAGGGCGAACTCATACATGCCTTTGTCCACGCGGCCGTTGGCGTTGAGGTGGAGCGTGCCGCCGCCGAGCTGGAAGGTCCCGTTGGGGACGCTGACGCTGTTTTTGGCGTAGACGAACGGCACGCTGATGTTTTCCACATGCGCGCCGGATGCGGAGACGACGGGCGAAGTGAGCCGGCCGGTGGCCGAGATGTCAGAGCCGGCGACCTCGGCACGCGCGTCGAGGCTGACTCGTCCGCTGACGGCGCCCGCGAGCGAGGGCTCGATCGCGTCAACGCGAACGTCGTGTGCTTTCGCGTCGAAGACGGCTTTCAGCTCTTTTGCGAAATCAACGTAGCCGGTGACTTCGGGGCGTTTGTCGCCCATGGCAACTGAGGCGGTCACGTCGGCACGCTTGCCCCTGAGCACGGCGCGGGCGACGGGCTCGTGGATGGTGTAGCCGCTTGCTGTGATTTTCTTGCTGCGAACTTCGGCGCTGATGTCGGGCTTTTCGAATGAACCGCGAACGATCACATCGGCCGTGACAGCTCCGGCAAACTTCATCGTGTTCGCGAGCAGCTCGGACAGCTTCATCTCGTCCAGCTTGAAGCGCAGATCAAGCGACGACCTGCGGCCGCCCAGCGGCAGACCGACGGTCCCGCCGCCGCCGAAGTGCGTGTTGTACTTGGTCTGGCCTTTGATCCGGACGTTCAGCTTTTCGCTGCCCTGAACTAACAGGGAGATGTTCCTGGCGCCGAACTGCCCGGCGTCGAGCTTGTCGATGCTGGTATCGAGTGCGATGACCGGCTTTGCGGCAGTGCCGTCGAGGTGAAAATTGCCCTGGAGGGTGCCATTGACGGTGCCGCCGGGAACGACGCTGCCAAGGTCAAGCCGGCGGATCGCGCCGTCGAGGTCGAGCGTGGGCGTTTTGCCGGCAATGCCGACACGGCCCTGCGCGGCAAGCGATCCTTTGAAAGCCTGCGCGGAGAGCTCTTCGAGGATGATTTCTTTCAGAGTGGCGACAGCCTTCAGGCCGATGTCGGTGACGGTGTACTGCTTCATCGCGCTCACGCGGGGAGCGTTCACCCACAGGGCCACACGTGGAGCGGACACGGTGCCGGTGATGTCGGCTACCGCGCTGACGCTACCGTCAAGTTCTGCGCTGGCGAGGTCGGGAAGGATCTGGACCAGGTTTTTCAGCGCCAGGGGCGAAACGGCGGCTTTGAGCGACAGAGCCTGGCTGTCCGTCAGCCCCACACGTCCGGCGGCTGAAACGAGCGCGCCGAGGAATCGTGCCGAAAGGTCGATGTCGGCGTTCTTGCCGTCCATTGTGACCGTTCCGCCGATCTCGCTGGCTTTGTACTGCTGATAGGCAACGCGTCCGTTTTTCAGTTCTGCCTTGCCGCGTGGGGCCGATGCGGTGCCTGCGATG
>JAGAYQ010000217.1 GCA_017940445.1 Pyramidobacter sp.
CGCTCGCCGGGCTGCGGGGCGCAAAGGCGGGTCATGACGTCGATGAGGACGCGCGGGGTGAAGTACTGGCCGGCGCCGGATTTTTTCTCGGTGGCGTTCTTTTCGAGGAGGCCTTCGTAGAGGTTGCCAAGTCCTTCTTCGCGGGCGCTGTACCAGTCGAGCTGATCGATGGCGAGGACGATGGTGCGGAGGTTGGCGGGCTTTGTGATGGCGCTGACGGCGTCTTTGTAGATCTGGCCGATGCGGCCGGTGCTGGTTCCGAGGGCTCTGAGGAGATTTTGGTAATGGTCTTTGAGTTCGACGCCGTCTTTGTCGGCAAGGGTGTCCCAGCGGTATTGCTCGGGGATGCCGGTCTCGGCGCCGGTCTCTTTGGCCATTTTCAAAAAGAGGATGTAGGTGAGTTCGGTGACGTACTGCTGGTAGGTGATGCCGTCATCGCGCAGGACGTTGCACAGGTTCCAGAGTTTTGCGACGATCTCCTGATTGTTCATGGTGTGCCTCCGTTACAAAGTCAAAAGTCAGCGAACTTACGCGGGGGTGTCTTCGTAGAGGTAGTCGTTGAGTTCGTCGACGATATGTTCCAGTTCTCCTCCGAAGAACTGTTTGTTGAGTCTGGCGAAGCCGCCGGCGCTTTTGAAGCGGTCGTCTTCGTCAAAGGTTTTCCGGTTGAAGACGGACTCGTGGACGAGGTACTGCTCGATGCGGTCGAGCCAGCGCAGCTGGATGAGGTTGAACTTATGGCGTTCTTTCAGTCGGGTTACTGCGTTTTTGATCCTCTGGGCGTGGTCCTGAAGGGGGGAGCCGATGGCGGAGGAGCGGATGAGGGTGATGATGTCGGCGACGAGGCTGGCATTTTTAGCGCGGGCCTGGTCGAGGGCGGAGTTGAGCTGGAAGGTTGTGAAGCCTTCGGCGCTGAGTTCGAGGCGCAGTTTTTTCAGGTCTTCACGGGTGAGGTCGCGCGGGCGGGTGCAGAGGATCTTGAGGGCGGTGATCTCGTTGAGGTGGGTGCGAAGGTATTCGCCGAATGACTTGATATAGTCTTCGGGCGGCATATTGCTGTTGCCGTATCCGCGTTCGTGAGCAGCAAGCTGGTCGCTGCCGGAATAGATCGCGGGGCCGTTGTGATTATGCGCGCGCAGTGTGCGGCCGTCGAGCTGCTCGAAGAGTGGCTTCAGGCTGAGCAGGCGCTCTTTGGCCTGCTGGGGCGGCAGGTGTTTGACCTGTTCGACAAAGGCGGGCAGGTCAAGGCCGTCGGTGCGGAGGCAGAAGATGTCTTTGCCTTCGTCGCTGAGGCGGTGATGGATGCGGCGCAGCTTGGCGAGGATGAGGCTGATGCGGTAGCTGAGCGCGGCTTCCTGCTCTTGAGGCGTGTGAGCTGTCTGGGGATCGAGAGCGGTGAGGGCCGGCGGCAGTTTGTCCGGCTCAAGCGCTTTGAGGAGGTCGCTGAAGGTGGTCTGCGGGCTGGGAACGGCGGGGCGCATGGCGCTGTGAGGCAGCAGGAGGTCGTACACGCCGATGGGATCATAGATTTCAAAGTGGTCTTTGCCGATGTTTTCACAGCGCCGGGTGGCTCGGCCCATCATCTGCTCGAAGAGGACGCGCGAACGTACGGCGCGGAGAAAGACGAGGCGGGTGATAGAAGGCACGTCGATGCCGGTGGTGAGCAGGTCAACGGTGACGGCGACGCTGGGAAAGCGCTCGTTTTTGAAGCGGGCGACGAGCTGCTGCACGGTGTCGCGGTCGCCGGAGGCAGAGGTGATCTTGACGATGGCGCCGCTGTCGAGCTGGATGGGCTCGTACATTTTGCGCAGGATGTCGACGATGAGGTCGGCGTGGGCATTGTTGGCGGCAAAGATGAGGGTCTTGCCCTGAGATGGGTTTTCCGGGTCGATGCTGCTGAAGATCTCTTCGAGGACGACTTTGTTGAACTCGGGAGCGATGACTTCTTTGTTGAACTGTTCGACGCTGAAATCCAGCTCGTCGGGGATGTGCGGGTCGATAAAGAGCTGTCCCGTTTCGGCGTCGAGACGCTGCACGTCATCGCCTTTTGCAAAGTGGATGCCCTTGGTGCTGAGCGCGGTGGTCAGGCGGTGGGGCGCGTCATGATCGACGAGGGCGCCGTCGATGACGGCTTCTCGATAGCTGTACTCGAACTCGGGTTCGCCGAAGATCTCTACACTGTTGAGTGTTGGCGTGGCGGTCAGTCCGATCTTGACGGCATCGAAATAATCAAGAACAGCGCGGTATTTGCTCTGATAATCGCTCTGATCGCGAAAAGCAAGTTCGTCATCGGTCATTTCCCGATCGGGCGAGTAGCCGCGGTGGGCTTCGTCGACGACGATGAGGTCATAATCGCCGGCAGAGGGCATGGGATGGTCGGCGTCGTTCATGAGGACGCGGCGAACCATGCTCTGCACGGTGGCGATCTGGAGCCGGGTCTCGGGATCGGGCGACTGTTCGGCAAGCTCTTTGACGCCGTAGATTTCGGGCAGGGAGAGGCGGCGCTCGACTTTTACATCGTTGAAGGTGTCAAGAGCCTGCTCGCCGAGTGTGTTGCGGTCGACGAGCAGCAGGACGCGGCGAAAGCGTTCTGCCTTGAGAAAGCGGTAGATGATGGCGAGGGCGACGCGGGTCTTGCCGGTGCCGGTCGCCATGGAGAGGAGGATATGGCGGCGGCCGTTCTGCACAGCGCTGCTGACGGCTTTAACGGCGCGCAGCTGGTACTCGCGCAGATTGAGGCCGTCAGGGTCGGTGAGGATATCCCAGGGCTCGGCTTCAAGGCGTCTGACAGCTTCTTCGTCGCTGCGCCGCAGCATCTCGGTGAGCACGGCAGGACTGTGCCAGCCTGCAAGGGCGTGCGGGATATTGCCGCTTTCGCGCAGATCGTGAAACCAGACGCCGGATTTGATCTCAAGCTGCTTCAAATAAGGACGGCCGTTTGCGGCGTAAATGAATGGGACTTGAGCGCCGTTCCAGGGGCCTCCCTGCAGGTACTTCTGATCTTCCGGGCGCACGGCGTGTGCGTATTCGCGGCACTGGCCGCTGATGACGGCGGAGACGTCCCTGTGTTCGGCCTTGGCTTCAACAAAGCCGACAAGGCGCAGTCCGCAAAACAGGGCATAATCGACATAGCATGTGTCATTTTTGCCGGCAATAGGCAGTGTTGGCCATTCGGCGACAGCGATATTTTTGCCCTTTTGCGGCCGAGTTCCGCGTGAATAGCGCAGAACTGCTGAATCGACTTCCCAGCCTACGGAACGGAGCTGTTCGTCGATGAGATAACGGGTCTCCTCTTCGCTGACGACACGCTGGTCGGCGGCTTTACGGCCGCGTTCGGCGCGTTCGCGCTTTTCTGCTGCAGGGGTCGATGCGGCTGCTTTCTGAGCCTGTTCAGTCAGTTTTTTGATTTGTGCTTCCAGCGCGGCGATCGTGTTCTGCTGATCGTCAGGCTGCTGAAAATCACCGGGCTGCGGCAAGGTGAACGGCGAGTGCTTGTAGCTTGCGTCGCCGTAGACGCTCATAAGCCATTCGCAAACGCCGTAGGCGGTCTGAAGCAGTATTTTACCGTCGTTCTCGGAGTTGTAGATTTCATGCGCGGCCTTGTTGCGGGCACGGCGCAGGGCATGAAGCTGCTCGGAAAGGACGGTGTCGATCTGGCCGAGGTTTTTCAGGCGGACGATCCGGGACGCGGCATTTTCTCCTTCGGGAGATTTGATCTTATCGTAGCTGTAGATAAGGTTGACAACGGTCTCGCCGATCTGTCCGAGCTTCATCAGGCAGGAATTGGCGTCACTGTATAGATATTTTTCCGCCAGCCCGCCGAGCTTGGCAAGCGCTGGAAATTTATTTTCGAGAAAACTGAAATTTGACTTCATAAGGCGGGCCTCCTCTCTGCGAATACACGCCTAAACATAATTTGTATTCTAATTCATGACTGTTAAAATCTCAAGGATGTTTTTCTGCAGGGGCTTTCAGTTCCACATAGAACAAAGGCAAAACCCCGTTTGGTGAGAGCGTTATGATCGCTCCTCCCAAACGGGGTTTTTGTGTTGAATATTATCGAAGCGCTGATTGAATCCAAATTTGAGCGCACAGGAAAACTGAGAAAATGCGTCAGATCCGAAAAAACTGCCTGCATGCGGTACATCGGAGTTGCTCCTCGGGCAGCCCTTTCACAGGAAATGACGTATTATTTCAGTGTTTTCTTACAGCGTCACGCGTCTGCCTTCGTTCAGCTCGTCGCGTCCGGTGATGAGGGATGCCAGTTCGATGACGGCGCGGGTGGCGGGCATGGGGACGCCGGCCTGTTCGCCGAGGTGATACATGGGCACGATGCCGCACCGCAGGTCTTCGCTGATAAAGCGGTGGTCCCAGCTGAGGGGGCCGGGCACGGTGGCAA
>JAGAYQ010000218.1 GCA_017940445.1 Pyramidobacter sp.
ATCGAATTGTTCTTAACGCATTATCCCGCTACAATACGGCCATGCTGAACATGAACCAGCGCAACGAGGGGGAACGCTTCATGAGCAAAACCTGATCATTTACTATTCCCGCAAGGGACAGAACTACGTCAACGGATCGATCGTCGATCTGAAAAAGGGCAACACAGAGCTGGCCGCTGAGTTCATCCAGAAGGCCGTCGGCGGCGATCTGTTCGAGGTCGAGACCGTCAGGGCGTACTCCGAGGATTACACGGCCTGCACCGAGGAGGCCAGGGCCGAACTGCGCGAGAACGCGCGCCCCGAGCTGAAAAAGTACCTCAGCAGCCTCGACGGCTATGAAAACATCTTCGTCTGCGGCCCCTGCTGGTGGGGCACGTATCCGATGGCGGTGCTCTCTCTGCTGGAGCGCCTCGACTGGACGGGCAAAAAGGTGCTGCCGCTGATGACGCACGAAGGCAGCGGTCTCGGCAGCGCCGAGCGCACGCTGAGGAGCGTCTGCTCAGGCGCAACGGTCGCCCGTGGTCTGGCCGTGCACGGTGCGGAGACGGCCGGACGCGAGAGCGAGATCGCCGCCTGGGCGAAGAAGAACGGGTAAGGAACGCTACCATGATTGAGAACAGATTTTTTCCGGAACTCCATGGCAACTTTGGCTTTGGCTGCATGAGACTGCCGATGAAGGACGGTTCCGTCGATCTTGAGCAGTTTGCCCGCATGGCCGACGCGTTCACGAGCGCGGGATTCAATTACTTCGACACAGCGCACGGCTACATCGGCGGCCAGTCGGAGACGGCCATCGCCAAATGCGTGTCGAAACGGTATGACCGCAGCCGCTTCCTGCTGACGAACAAGCTGACCGAGCCGTATTTCAGCAGACAGGAGGACATCCGTCCGTTCTTTGAGAAACAGCTTGCCTGGTGCGGCGTCGACTATTTCGACTTCTACCTGATGCACGCTCAGGACCACAACAATTACCAGAAGTTCAAGTGCTGCAAGGCGTATGAGACGGCGTACAGCTTAAAGGAAGAAGGCCTGATCCGTCACTTCGGGATCTCGTTCCATGACAAAGCCGACGTGCTCGACATGATCCTCACGGAGCATCCCGAGATCGAGCTGGTGCAGATCCAGTTCAACTACGTCGATTACAACGACGCCTCGGTCGAGAGCCGCAAAGTGTACGAGGTATGCGAGCGCCACGGCAAGCCGGTCTCTGTGATGGAGCCGGTCAAGGGCGGCAGCCTGGTGAATCTGCCGAAAGAGGCCGACCGCATCCTCCGCGGACTGAACGGCGGCAGCAACGCCGGCTACGCGCTGCGTTTCGCGGCCAGCTTCCCGAACATGGCCGTTGTCCTCTCCGGCATGAGCGACCTGGCGCAGATGAATGACAATCTCAGCGCCATGAAGGACTTCAAACCGTTATCACAGGCCGAGCGCGAAGCTGTCGATCGCGTCTGCGCCATTTTCAAAAATCTCAATCTGATCCCCTGCACAGCATGCCGCTACTGCATCGAAGAGAGCCAGTGCCCCAAGGGCATCCGCATCCCCGACCTGTTCGCGGCGAAAAATGCGCACGAGGCGTTCCACAACTGGAACACGGGCTATTATTACAGCAACATCATCACCGGCAACGGACACGGCAAGGCTTCCGACTGCCTCAAGTGCGGCAAATGCGAGCATGTCTGTCCGCAGCATCTGCCCATCCGCACGCTGCTGGCCGACGTGGCCGCGACATTTGAAAAATAGGGAGAGTCTGCCCGTGGGGCTTTGGCGGCACTGCGCAAAGCACGCCTCCTCAAGCCTCCTTCTGGATGGGATTTGATCGTGTTTCCCTAACAAATAAAGGAGGAATTCACCATGCAGCGTTATGCAAAAACAGTTTTACAGTCAATGGCTTTGGGGCTCGTCTTATCCATTGGATCGTATACGGCAGCTTTTGCGGACGAGGGGGCAAAAAAGCCGCTCGTCATCGAAGAACAGGGCTCCTTCACCGTGGGCGGCGCCTATAGAGAACGTCCGGGGAAATTTTCCCAGGAGAATTTCCTGGCGGAGGACGGTCAGCGGGCTTATGGCGATTTTGCCTACGTGGAATACCAAAAGCCCGTGCGCGCCAGGAAGTTGCCTCTCATCTTCCAGCACGGCGGAGCGCAGTCGAAACGCACCTGGGAATCCGGGCCTGACGGACGTGAAGGTTTTAACACCCTGTTCCTTCGCGCCGGTTATTCCGTTTATCTGGTGGATCAGCCCCGCAGCGGCGAGGCCAATCTCTCCACGGAGGCGGTAACGCCCGATACCCCTTGGGCAAGCACCCCCATGTACGGCGACAAGACTCTCTATGTGCTGTCCCGTATCGGTCACTTCGATGCGGAGGGCAATCCCGTTCCCAACGCCCAGTTCCCCAAAGGCGATAAGTATTATCAAGCCTTTCAGCAGAGCTGGACGATCGGCTCAGGCCCCTTGGACAATGATTTGAACGCCGATGTCCTTGCAAAATTGGTGGATCAGCAAAAAGACGGCGCGATATTAGTCACTCATTCCATGGGCGGCACGATCGGCTGGCGCACGGCTCTTCGTTCAGATAAGGTAAAAGCGATCATCGCTTACGAACCGGGCGGAACTCCCTTCGTTTTCCCCCAGACGGAAATGCCCAAGATCACCGAAGCCCGTTTCAAGGCGCTCTCTGCTTCCGCTATGGGCGTTCCCATGAATGATTTTCTCAAGCTTACGAAAATTCCGATCGTCCTCTATTACGGCGACTATATCAAGATCGGCTCCGAGAATGTAGGCGAGGACAAATGGGGCACGGAGTTCGCCATGGCAGAGCAGTTCGCGGCAGCGATCAACCGGCACGGCGGCGACGCGATGCTGGTACACCTGCCAGAGTTTGGCATCAGGGGCAATTCCCATTTCCTCATGCAGGAGCAAAACAACGAGGAAATCATGAAACTGGCGTTGAACTGGCTTAAAGAGAAGGGTTTGGACCAATAAGAGAGGAGAAAAGAACATGTCACTGGAAATTTTAGAAGCGAAAGAAGCGATCCGCGAGGTGATCGACGGCTTTTCCAATTTGGAATGCGACGTGGCGGCGCAGGAAAAATATTTCACGAAGGACACCCATATCATGGTGCACATGAACGGAAAACTCGCCATGGACATTCACGGCTCGGCGGAAATGGTAAAGCAGTTCAGCGCCTTTACCGCGGGCGTCAAAGCCTCCCATCACATGAACGGTCAGCAGGTCATCACCGTGGACGGTGACAAGGCGGAGAATGTTCACTATTGCCGCGCCGCGCTGCTGACAACGCAGAACGGCAAAGATGTGATCGTCGATAATTATATCCGCTACGTCGACCAACTGGTGAAGCAGGACGGCGTATGGCGCATTGCCGAACGCGACCAGTATTTTCTCATGACGGAGAGCCGGCCGCTGCTGGGGTAAAAGTCAGACAAGGGAAGGAAGATCTGCCATGAGTGTTTTTGAAGATCTGAAAAACGGCCTGTCGTACTACATCCGCGACCCGCAGTACGTGAAGGAAGCGCACAGCGAGATGGCCCGCTGCCGGCATCTGTGCTGGCAGATCAACGGCACCGATCCGGATGACC
>JAGAYQ010000024.1 GCA_017940445.1 Pyramidobacter sp.
AGCGCTGGAAAACGACGATCCGGATCAGAAAGCGATCTCGATGGCACTGGCTGACATGGAAGCAGGTAACGTTGAGGTCCATTTCAAGCACCAGACCGTCGCCGCTGCGATCGAAAGCGAGCTGGAGGGTGAAGCAGGCGGAACAGCTGCATCGGAGGAAGACGGCAAGGAGCTTCCTGCGGAATCTGGACAGGAAGAAGCGGTGCAAGACTGATAGCGTCTCGTTAACGGGACTGCAATGTCGTTACTGAAGGTTCTCGTTCCTGGGCCATGGTGGCATGAACTCAGCTATGAGTGCGATCTGCCTGTGGCTGCAGGGCAGCGAGTGCTGGTGCCAGTAGGCCGGTCACAAAGGGTTGGCCTTTGTGTCGGTGAAGATGAATATCAGGCTGAAGTGAAGGTTCGCAAAATCGTGGCGATCGTCGACGCTGAACCGGTTCTTCCGACGTCATATATACGAGCTGCTCGCATCACTGCGGGCGCTTTTCTCTGTTCACCTTCTGAAGTCCTGCACAATCTGCTTCCTTCAGGATTCTGGCGCGGTGAAGCATTTCCGTCATATGCTGATGAGTTGCCGTTGACGACGGCGTCAACAACAGATTTTCAGTATCGCTGGGATGATGAAGAACAAAGGCTGTTCTATCGTGACGAGCTCCTCAGGAATAACGATCATGCAGCGCTTGTGCTTTTTTCAGAGCGCGACCAGGCGGTTCGTTTCCATAAGAGTCTGATCGGCCTGATCCCGAAGGAGCGCCTTTTCCTCTGGCCGGCATCAGGTTCTTCGACGGCTGTCAAAGCCTGGCATGCCGTTATAAAGGCAAAACACCCGGTGATTATCGGAGGTCCAAGAGCAGCTTCTGCCCCTGTGCCGAGCGGAGGACTTATCATCATCGATGAGGAAAGCAGCCCTGCCTGGCGGACAAAAAGCGGTCCCGTATTTTCTTTGAGGAGCCTTGCTGCTGCCCGTGCCCGTGAAAGCGGCTGCCGTTTGATTCTGGGCGGAAGGCTTCCTTCTTCGAGAGTATTTTCAGGATTTGAGCCGAAGGAACAAGGCGATCGTAATGTCCCAGGCCTTTTGCGATTAATCGATTTGAATCAGGCTTCACGTTTGGAGTTCAAAGGACTGAAGTTTCCGCTTCCGCTTTCGGATGTCCTTGTTTCAGAGACGATCAGGCATGTCAGTGAGAATCAGGTCGTCTTTTGGCTCCTTGACCGTCGCGGCGTAAGCAGTGAAATACATTGTGCCGAATGCGGCCAGTCGGTAAGCTGCGATCGCTGCGGCGCTTCACTGACTCTCGAAAAACATGCGATGCGTTGCCCGGTGTGCGGTCATAAGCAGCCGGTGCCATCAGCCTGTCCAAGCTGCGGCGGACGCGTCCTGCAGGGGGCGTCGCCGGGACTCGAGTTGATGCTGCCGATTGCAAGGAATCTCCTGAGTGATCGAACAGTTTGCCTGTGGCATACTGATGATCCTGCCGGGAAAAAGGAAGGTAAAATACGCGCTGCCCAACTGCGCATGAACGGAGGACTTCTGCTGGGATCGCGCCGGGCGCTCAGTCTTCTCGATGAACTTTCACCTTCGCTGATTGCCTGGCTTGATGCAGATGCCGAAGCGCGGCAGCCTCATTATATGTCTCGCTTCAATGCCTATTCCATGCTTCTGGAATCATGCTGCCGCGGCGGGCGGCGTGAAGTGATGCTGCAAAGCAGACGATTTTCACAGCCGTGGATACGCGGGCTTCGAAACGGCTGGCGTGATTTCTGGACTGGCGAACTGCGTGAGCGAAAGGTTTTCGGCTTTCCTCCGTATTCGCATCTCGTTGAAATCGAAGTGCCTGCTTCCTGGCAAAAGTGCGAGCAGCTGGCTTTTGAACTGGATGAGGCAGGTTTCTTTACGATGCTTCCAGCTGCCGGGGAGAGAAAACTTTCCGTCTTTACACCACAGATGGCGTCATTGCGTCATTTTCTGGAGAAGTACTTTACGATCAGCCGTTCCCGGCTTGGCTATCCGAAAATAGAGGTCTGGTCTGATTAAAATGGTCAGATCACGAAGGAGTATTTAAATGGCAATAGTATCGATCGTTGGACGTCCGAATGTCGGCAAGTCGTCTCTGTTCAACCGGATCATCGGTGAACGCCGGGCTATCGTCGACGACATGCCCGGCGTGACGCGCGACCGGCTTTACGGACACGTTCAGTGGAAAGAAAAGAGCTTTTATGTCGTCGATACCGGCGGACTGTTGATGAAAGACCGCGACCCGATCATGGAAGGAATGAAAGGGCAGATCTTTCAGGCGATCGAGGAAAGCGACGTCGTTATATTTGTAGTTGACGGCACGCAGGGAATTACCTGGATGGATACCGACGTTGCCCAGGTTCTGCGTTCCTATTCAGCAAAAGTGATCCTTGCCGTCAATAAGATCGATGACTACAGTCATGAAGATGACGTAGCGGAAGCGTACGCCCTCGGCTTTGATACAGTGATAGGCATCAGCGCGCTGCATAACCGTGATATCGATACGCTGCTTGAGAAGACGTGTGAGCTGCTTGAAGACACAGATGATCCTGCTGATGCAGACGACGGCTTGATCAAAGTTGCTCTTGTCGGCCGTCCTAACGTCGGAAAGTCCAGCATCCTCAACGTCCTGACAGGCAGCGAGCGTTCGCTTGTCAGCGACATCCCCGGCACCACGCGAGATTCTATTGACGCCGTCATTGATTACAAGGGCGAACGCTTCAGGATCGTTGATACCGCAGGGCTGAGACGCAAAAGCCGAATTCGCGATGACATCGAATTTTATTCGACTGTTCGGACGATGGACAGTGTCGATCAATGTGACGTGGCAATTTTTGTGATGGATGCCACAGAATTGGCAACCGAACAGGATCAGCGTCTCGTCAACGAAATCCTTGCCCGAGGAAAGGGCGTTGTGCTCGTTGTCAATAAATGGGACCTTCTTCCGAATACGCCCGAAGTGGGGGATGAAGTGCAGACTAAACTGCGCGAGGAATTCCGCTTCGTCCTGCACGCACCGGTGCTGTTCACGTCTGCTGTATCCGGGCGCCGACTGCATCGGCTTCTGGATCTGGTCAGTCAGGTGTACAAGCGCCGCCAGTCGCGTTTCAGCACGACGGTGCTGAACAGGATCATCAGGGACATGCTTGCGTTTGACAGGCTGCC
>JAGAYQ010000219.1 GCA_017940445.1 Pyramidobacter sp.
CGCGCTGTATAAGGCGAAGGTCATCAAGTAAAAAATTTTACGTGAAAAAGGGAGTGTGCTGATTATGGAAATGAAGGAACGTCTGCGCAAGCGCATCACCGAGCTCACCTCGATCATCGGCGTGAGCGGCTATGAATGGGATGTTGGCCGCTATATCTACGAAAATCTCAAGGACGATGTGGACAGCATCGAATGGCAGACCAACGGCCAGATCATCGCGATCCGCAAGGGCGCGAAGCCCGGTCCCCGCGTGATCGTCTCGGCCCACATGGACGAGGTGGGCTACGAGGTCAAATCGATCAGCGCTAACGGCTTCCTGTACTTCGACAAGATCGGCGGCGCGACCGAAGCCTGTCTGCCTCCCCGCCGCGTGCTCGTCAAGGGCGATAAGGGCGTCGTGCCCGGAGTTGTCGGCGTGCGCGCCGGTCACCTGCTGACGCCTGAGCAGATGGCCAAGCCTCAGACGGTGGGGCAGAGCTATGTTGACGTGTGTGCGTCTTCGCGCGAAGAAGTCGAGGCGATGGGCATCCATGCCGGTTCGCAGATCGTGCCCGACTCGCCCTGCACGTCGATGGGCCCCGACGGCGACTTCCTCTGCACCCGCGCCGCTGACTGCCGCGCCCTGTGCGCTGTGATCGTCGAGACGATGAAGAACCTGAAGCCCGAGGATGTGAGCGGTGAAGTCTGCGCCGTGTTCAACATCCTCGAGGAGACGACGGTCAAGGCCATTGCCGCGCCGGTGACGAAGCTGAAGCCGTATTACGGGCTCTTCCTTGACACGATCCCCTGCGGCGATGTGCCCGACTGCGATTTCCAGAAGGAACTGCCCGTGGCGCTCAAGAAGGGGCCTGTCGTGCTTCACAGCCAGATGCTGCTTTCCGCCTTCCTGCGCGCCGGCAGCCATCCCAAGCTGGTCCAGGCGCTGCGCGATGCCGCGGCGGCGACCAAGATGCCGCATCAGGAATGGGCGTTCAACGGCGCAGGCTACATCACCGATGCCGTCGGCGCCGTCTATGCCGGCGAAGGCACAGCCGTCGTGACGATGGCGCTGCCCCGCCGCTATTCGCACTCGCCCAGCGAGCTGCTGCACCTGTCTGACGTGGTCGCCACGCAGGCGATCGTCGAGGAATTCCTCAAGCATCCCGTCGACCTTTCGATGGTATAATCGTCCCGAAAGGGTATGACGATCTTTTCCCGCGGCCGCTTTCGACCGCGGGATTTTTTTGAAGGCGGTGGAGCAGGATGGATCTGGAGAAGTTTGTGCTCAGCGTTGAAGGCGATCCTGTGCGCGCGGCGGTCATGCTGGCGATGACGCGCGATCTGGAAAGCGAAAAGGAACTGATCGCCGCATTTGCCGCACGGGGTGTGACGACGGCGGCGACGATGCTCTCCGGGCGCGACTTTGAGACGCGGGCGAAGGTCTCGCGAAATCTCGTCGGTCTGTGCCTGAACGCGCGTATCGTGGAAAAACTGCCCGAACATATCCACCCGCTGATGCATGCCATCCACGAGGCGTCGCAGACCAGCCGCATCATGGACGCGGACGCGGCGCAGAACTACTGCGTCAAAGCGGCCGTTGCCCGCTGCCGTCGCTGGCTTGCCGTCTGTTTTTACGGCGATATGGGCATGCACGAGCTGTCTGCGCACCGCACGATCGGACTCGGCGTCCAGGTTCTGGGAGCGTAGAAGCTGCCGTTTTGTTGTTTGCGGGAAAGGATCGCGCGTTTGGAGCGCGAAAGGAGCTTTATGAAAAAAGGTACTTTGATGTGTATGGGGGCTGCCGTACTTTTCGGACTGGTGCCGCCAGCGCTGAATTTTCTGCTGAGCAGCGGCGTTTCAAAAGCTGGCGGACTCCTGGGGCCAAATGCGCTGCTTTTTGTCGGCTCGCTTGTGCTGTGCATTTTCCGGGGCTTGAGCTTAACTGTTTCGATCCGTACGGCTGTATTGCTGCTGCTTGTCGGTATAGCAGGCATGGGCGCTACGAATCTTCTTATCGGCTCGGCATTTGCTTATCTGCCGACAGGCATGGTGACGACGATCCATTTTTTATACCCAACAGTAGTCACGCTGACGGAGATCGTGTTTCTGGGGCGGAGGGCAACGCTGACAGCCTTCTGCGCCGCCGCGCTTTCGCTGACGGGGATTGCCTGTGTATCAGGTGCCGGAGCGGAAGGGGGCGGCGCGGGTATCGGCGTCGTTCTTGCGCTGGCGTCGTCGCTGACGTATTCGTTTTTCATTATTGGCAGTGAGCGCTTTCGCCCCGCTTCGATGCCCGTTGTTGCCGGTCTGGTCTGGATGTCAGGCGGTTCTCTGCTTACAGCTCTGCTGTATGGTGCGCTGTTCCAGCCTGTCGTTCTGCCCTCTTCGTCTGTGCTATGGGGTGTGTATGCAGTTTTCAGTGCAATGATCGGCTGTGCGTTCGTCCTGCTCAGTGTCGGCATCCGCTCTGTAGGCGCGGTCGACGCTGCTTTTGCAACGTTGCTGGAGCCGCTTACCTCGGTCGTCTGCGGAGCATTCATTTTCGGCGACCCCGTAACGTCGCTTTCGATCGCTGGCTGCTCGATGGTGCTGGCGTCGGTGTATCTCAATTCGCGTTCATGAAAAAAGCTCTGAGCAGCCCGGTCTGGATCGGGCTGCTCAGAGCTTTGTATTGCTGACGGTCTTTATTTATACGGCCAGGGAATGTCGTCGGTGACGGGGCAG
>JAGAYQ010000220.1 GCA_017940445.1 Pyramidobacter sp.
AATAAAAAGCCGCTGACGCCGTTTTCCATCGCCCGAAGGACCAGCGACGTGTCGTGCAGGAGCGAAAGGATCATGATCTTGCACTCGGAACGCGCGTTCGCCGACTCACGGGCGAACGCGAACAGCTCCTCGGGACTTTCCACTCCCCACGAGAGACAGGCCAGCACCACGTCGGGCTTCAGCTTTTCCATCTGCGGCTCAAGCTCCTGCACGCTCTCAAACTGTGCGGCCGTTTCGATATCGGGGACCTGTTTCAGCGCGTTGGCGAGCAGATCTCGCAGCATCCTCTGCGCCCCGACGATCACGGCGCGCAGCTTGGGCGAACGCGGCGAGATGCTGGCCGCCAGCACGCCGGCGAAATTCTGATCAGCTTCCATGTTTTTCCGCCTCCCAGCGAACGCGTCCTATTTCTTCACTCCCACCGTGCTGAGCAGGACGCCGGCCACGATCACCGCACCGCCAGCCGCCTGGAACGGCGTCACCGTCTCGCCCAGGACGAGGTACGAGCACACCACGCCGACGACCGGCTGCAGATTAAGCAGCACCATCGGCACGGTGACGGACAGCCCCTTGAGCGAGTAGTTGAAGAACAGGAACGACAGGAGCGAGCAGCACACCGCCAAAAACAAGATCGCGCAGCCCGACCGCAGCGTCGGCATCATCCACGGCCGGCCCTCGAACAGCACGAGCGGGACGAACGCGGCCGCGCCGATGAGCATCTGCCACGCCGTCAGCAGCGAGGTAGGGTATTTTTCCGTCAGCTTCTCCGCCGACAGACAGTAGCAGCCCCACATCACGCCGGGAACGACCATCATCAGGTCGCCCGCCACGCTGCCCTCTCCCGTGCCTGAGCCCGTCAGCATCCCCACGCCGGCGACCGCCACAGCGATGCCGGCCAGCTGGCGGAACACGGGCAGCTTCCTGCGCACCATGCACTCCATCGTCAGCACGATGACCGGATAGCAGGCCGTGATCAGCGCCGCGCGCGATGAGCTGGTCATCGCCAGCGCCGTATTCTGAAAGGCAAAATACAGCGTCACGCCGAACAGACCGCTGATCACCACGCGCGGCCAGTCGCCGCGCTCGACCTTCTCCCGTGCGCCCGAAAGCGCCCGATACGCGAAAAACAGCGCCGCGGCCAGCACGGCCCGCACCAGCCCCAGCTGAAGGGGCGAGATCGTCTCGTAAGCCACGGCCGTGGCCAGGTAGGACGCGCCCCAGAACAGCACCGAGCCCATGATCGCACAGTAATGCTTCCACATCTGAACTGTCACTTTTCCTTTTCCAAAAGAGAGATACGCCGCCGTCACGGCGCGTGCAATCATACCATAAAAATCGAACCGTCACGCTTTCCGTTTTCCGTTTCGGCCCTTTGAAAGGTATTTTTTGAGCACGAAGGGATTGACCTTTCCTGACCTGTTTATGAACCGGGGCTGAGCTTTTTCCGTCGGCCCGCTCTGGATTCTCATGACGTTCCATGCTATCATAAGTAAGTATTTTGCATTCATAAACAGCAGTTTTCTCATCTTTTCAGCACTGACAGAAGTTCTCTAAGGAGGGAATCACGATGAAAAAGCTGTACGCGCTGCTGACGGCGTACGGAAACACGATCATGCTCGGCCTTGCCGCTATTCCTGTAGGCGTGGCGGCCGGACTGGTCGATTCACTGTTCGGACGGGTGCTGCTGGAGCTGACGGAAGTGCGTCTGGCCCATCCCTATGCGCTCATCCCGTTTCTGGCGCTGGCAGGCGCTGCTATCGTCTGGTGCATGCGCAGGCTCGGCGGCGCGAGCGTCAAAGGCATGACGCTGATCTTCGAAGCCGGACACGGCGTCACCGACGACATCCCCCTGCGGCTCATCCCTCTGGCGATCGGCGGCACCTGGCTGACGCACCTGTTCGGCGGCAGTTCGGGGCGCGAGGGCGTGGCCGTGCAGATCGGCGGCACGATCGGACACGCGGTCGGCAAAGAGCTGCCGCTGAAAAACGCCGGGCGTCTGATGCTGATCGCCGGCATGGCCGCCGGCTTCGCGGGACTGTTCCGCACGCCTCTCGCCGCGACCTTCTTCGCCATCGAGGTGCTCACGGCCGGCGTGCTCGAATATCGCGCCATTTTCCCGGCCATGGTGGCGGCCTTTGTCGCCAGCCGCACATCCGGCCTGTGCGGACTGGGCAAGTTCACGTTCGCGCTCTCGGGCGCGCTCTCCCCCACGCTGGAGACCGGCGCGCGCCTGATCGTCCTCGGCGCCGCGTTCGGCATCACGGGCGGGCTGTTCGCGTGGACGATGCACCGCATCAAAGACGGCCTCGCCAGGCTGTTCCCCCATCCGCTCGTGCGTGTGCTGACTGTCGGCGCATGCCTGAGCGTCTTGTCGCTGCTCTGCTGGGGCGGACGCTACTCCGGCGTCTCGACGCAGCTGATCGGCCTGGCCTTCGAAGGCAAGGCGTTTCCCTGGGACTTCGCGCTCAAGGCGCTTTTCACGATCGTCACGCTGTCGGCGGGCTTTCTGGGCGGCGAGGTCGTGCCGCTGTTCGTCACCGGCGCGACGCTGGGCTCCGTGATCGGCCCGCTCATCGGCCTGCCTCCGGCATATGCGGCCGCGCTGGGCTGCGTCGCCGTGTTCGGCGGAGCAACGAACACGCTGCTCGGCCCCATCGTCATCGGCGGCGAGATCTTCGGCTTTGCGCACCTGCCCTACATCTTCGTCGCCTGCACCGTCGCCTACGTCTGCAACGGCAACTCGTCGATCTACAAGCTGCAAAAGGGCCGTTTTTGACGAAAATCAGCATTCATAAGGAGGAACTTTGATGACCATCACCCCGGAACTTGCCGAACGGGCACGCGCGCTCCATTCGCGCTGCTTCGTCGCCGACGCGCATTACGATCTGCTCAACCTGCTGGCGCGCAAGCGCATCGACGAAGGACGGTCGCACGTCATCCGCGACGATTACCTGAAGCGCTGGCGCGATGGCGGGCTGGACCTGATCGTCAGCTCGATCTTTCTTGACACCAGGCACCTGCCGGAGATGGCGCTGCGCCGCGCGCTCGATCAGATCGCCGCGATGCATGAGGAGCTGGACGAATGTCCCGAGCTCGTCCTCTGTCGCAGCGTCAGCGAGATCCGCGCCGCCCGCGCTGCGGGAAGGATCGCGCTGCTGCTGTCGTTTGAAGGCGTCGAACCGCTGGGGAACGACCTGAACCTGCTGCGCGTCTTTTACGAACTGGGCGTGCGCGGCATCGGCCTGACGTGGAATCGCCGCAACTTCGCCGCCGACGGCCTGAAAATGTGCCGCAAAGGCACGGGCGGAGGTCTGACTGACTTCGGCGCCGAACTCCTTGACGAAGCACAGCGTCTGGGCATGTACGTCGACGTGTCACACCTGACTGACGAGGGCTTTGCCGACGTGCTGCGCCTGAGCAGCCAGCCCTTCATCGCCTCGCACTCCAACAGCCGCGCGCTCACGAACGTGCCGCGCAACCTGAGCGACGAGCAGCTGCACGCCATCTCCGGCCGCGGCGGGCTGATCGGGCTGAACTGCGCCAAGGCGTTCATCCGCCTGCGCGACGATGGGCCGGCGACAGCGAGTGAACTGGCCGTTCACGCCGCACACATCAAACAGGTCGTCGGAGCGGAGCATCTCTGCCTGGGCTTCGACTTCTGCTCCGAGTTCCAGGGCACGCCCGGCGTGATGGGACAGGACTCCATCGACTACTA
>JAGAYQ010000221.1 GCA_017940445.1 Pyramidobacter sp.
AGGAGCCCCTCGGACAGCGTTTCGCAGGAGATGACGTATTTTATCAGCGTTTCCTTAGTACAGCCAGTTCAGGACCAGCGGCGCCCAGAGGACAAAGACGACAGTCATAAGCACGCAGGGGAACCAGCCCATCTTGATGTATTCCTTCATCGTAAATCCGGCAGCCGAATAAGCATAGGCAGGCGCGGGCGCGGCCATAGGCGTGGCAAAGCAGATGATCGAACCGACGCCGACGCCCGCGAGCACCAGACGGGGATCCATGCCCAGCGACACGGCCATCGACGCAGCGATGGGACCAAACACGGCCCACACGGCCAGGTTGCTCATGAACTGGGTAACGATCATCGAGATCACGGCAAACGCCGTGGCGAGCACGACAGGGTTGGTCATCGAGGGGAACATCTGCTGCACGAGCCCCACCATCCACTTGCTGGTGCCCGAGACGTTGATGGCAGTCGCCAGCGGCAGCGTGCCGGCGACGAGGAAGACGGTCTGCCAGCTGATCGACTGGAAGGCTTCCTTCTCGGTCAGATAGCCCTTGCCCATGATGACGGCGGCGAAGAAGAGGCTGACCAGATAGGGCGCGATGATCTTCGTCATGCTGGCGACGACCATCAGGATCACGTTCAGGAAGAAGATCGTGACGATGACCTTTTCCTCCTTGGGCGTGTAGCGTGCCGGCTTGGCCTCGTCGGCCACTTCGGCGACCGTGTCGTCCTTGATCTTCTGGCCGCGGCTCATGAACAGGTAGTAGGCGACCAGGATCAGCCACATCGGGAACTTGATGAACGTGAAGTCGAACAGGCCGTAGCGCAGCGGCGAACCGGTCTGCTCAAGGTACGAGTTGAACCACATGAAGTAGGCGATCGAGCCGCCGATGGGGAACATCTGCACCGACGCCCAGTTGCACACGTCGGCCGTGGGCTTGAACAGACGCTTGGGATCCATGCCCGTGTCCTTGCAGATCTCAAGCAGAAGGGGGCTGAGCAGAGCGATCGTGCCGCCGGCGCTGGTCATCATGCCGATCACAGAGCAGGCGATCAGCACCATCAGCGTGACGCGCACAGAGCTGCCCTTCGCGTTGCGGTTGACGAAGTGCTTGATCTTGTTGGTGAACGTCGTCTTCACGAATGCGCCGCCAATGATGAAAAGGCCATACCACGTAATGATCGTGGTGTTGGCAAAACCGGCCCACGCCTGAGCAGGCTTGAGGATGCCTGTGGCCTGGAGCGCGACCGGGACCATCAGCGCCGTGAACGAGATCGGCAGCAGCTCGGCAAAGAACGAAACGGACATCGCGGCGAGGATCGCCAGAAGAGTTGCAACTTGAGCAGTCATTAAACACAGATCCTTTCTATAAAAGAGAATTGAGTGTGAATGAAGCCGAATGGGAAGAACTACGCCCGATCGGGCCAGTCCTTGAGCGCGTTATAAAGGAAGCGTCCCTTGATGAAAGCGCTGTCCCCGCCGAGCGCGTCCACGATCGCGAAGGCAAACGGAAGCGACGTAGCCGGCCCGCGGCTGGTGATCAGATGACGGTCGTCGTCAAACGCCACCGTATCGTTCACGTAATTGGCGTCAGCAAACAGAGGCTCCAGCTTAGGACCGGGATACGACGTCAGCGTCTTTCCCTTGCTCACTCCCGCGGCAGCAAGCACGCTCGGTGCCGCACACATGGCGCACATATACTTGTCCGGAGCAGCCGCGTAATGCTTCACCAGTTCAAGCACGCGCGGATCGGCCTTCATCGTGTCGGTCGCGCCCCAGCCGCCGGGGAGGACAAGCGCGTCATACTCCTTATAGGGCTCAATATCGCTCCCCATCACCGCGTCAGCGACGATGCGCACCCCATGCTGGCCGGTCACGATCTCGCCCTCGATGCTCACGCCGGCTGTCTCAAACTTGGCGCGGCGCATCACGTCGATGATCTCCGCCACTTCGCCTTCCTCGCAGTTGTTCGCAAGGATCACGCAGACTTTTTTCGTCATGTGACGACCTCCTCTTGTGAATGATGTGACAAGTATAGCGGCATGAATTTTGAATTTCAATAAATTTACCGATGACGAAAAACGTTTCAAAAAATGAAAACGCACGAGAAACGGCTTCCTGCGCTTTCCGCGGAGGACACAAAACAGCCAGGCAGCAAAAAACAGCCGTGAGCGAGATCGATGTCTCGCTCACGGCTGTTTTCGTGTTCTTTTACTGGGGGCGCGCTTTTTTCAGATGCGCATAGCTCTGCGCGATCAGATCGGCGGCGATCTGAAGCTGGTACGGATGCGATGCCTGATCCTGCTTCGACTCAAAATGAATGACGCAGTCGAGAAAATCGCTTTCGCGGACCGTGGGATTGCCCGTGATGAACCAAATCTTCGGCCGCCTGATGTTAGGATGGATGCGGTTTTGACTGTACTTGTAATCAAAGTAGATGCCCGAATAGCTGAAGATGATCACAAGATCGTTTTCGTCGGCATTTTCCAGATAGTCGATCTGTTTTGAATAACGCAGACTGGTGCTGACCAGCTTGCCCAGCATGAGCAGATTGGTCTGCAGATTGACCGCAGCGGTAGCGGCTTTCAGCGGTCCGAAGACGGATACTTTTTCGTACTTCTCAATGTCGCGGGCCAAAAGGCCGATCAGCTTCATGTCAAGGCTGTCCCGCGCCAGCGCGAGCGCGTCGATGACCGCGCTGACATATTCCTTTTTCTGCGCGTCCGGCGAGGGCGCGTTCGAGGCGATCTCGAACTTGAGGTCAGTGTTGTTGATGAGGGAGCGCAGATCGGCAAACTCGGCAAGTCCGATGTCGCGGCAGAAGCGCGAAACGGAAGCGGTCGAGACGTAACACTCGGCTGCCAGCGTCTTGATCGACAGATCGCGCAGAGATTCCATGTGCGTGAGGATGTACGACGCGATGCGCGCGTTCGTCGCGTCCGAAGGATGCTCCACCAGCTCCGCCAGCAGCAGGATCGGCAGTTTCCCGTAAAACATGCTTGTTCTCTCCTCTCGTCATGCAGCAAAAAGCGGTCCTGTGCGGCCCATTCGCCACCACAGGACCGTTTCAGGTCATATGACACACCTACGATCCTCCGTGTTCCAACAGGAGGAATTCGACCGTTCAAAAACTAGAACGATCCGCCGGTTTGCCTATCCTTTCAGATTTTCGAGGGCCTCGGGAACATTCGAGATGATCGCGCCAACGGTCGGGCATTTTTCAAAATCAGCACAGCTGCCGCATGTCTCCACAGCATTTTTCAGAGCACAGCGGCGGATCTCGCACAGGCTCTCGCAATAAAACGTTTTGGCGCCTTCCGCGCGGCACCCCTCACAGTTGATGTGTTCCGGCATGATTGGGGCATGATTGAGTTCTGCCCATTCTTTTGCGGTTTTCTCGCGCAAAGCCTGATCGTCGTTGATCGTCGCGATATAGGCGCTGCATTTCTCACAGTCCAGACCGCAGAAGGCAATCATTTTCCGCATCATCGTGCGCTCCTGATCGCGCCGATGTCGCTAAAACTCGTACAGCTCGGCGGGATTGTCGACCAGAGCCAGCTTGCGTGCCTTCTCCGTGGGGAACCAGGTGCCGATCAGCTCCGTCAGCTCAGCTTCGTCCGGCTTGACCTTCTCAGTCACATGCGGCCAGTCGCTGCCCCAGACGACGCGCTCAGGTGCAAATTTCGCCAGCTCGATCGCCGTCGCCGTGGCGTCGTTCCAGGGACGTCCCGTCACCGTATTCAGATATGTGCCGGAAAGCTTTACCCAGGTGTTGCCGCGCTCGATCATCTCGCAGACGAACGCATAGGCAGGATCCTTCGTGCCCAGGGCGGGATCGAGACGCCCCATGTGATCGATGACGACTTTGCCCTTCAGCTTGCGGATCACGTCGGCGTGTTCAAGATACTGCTTCGCACCCATGTGCAGCTGCATGTTCCAGCCCATGTCGGCGCAGCGCTGCGAAAGCGGCAGGCAGTCGTCGAACGAAACGACCGCGTTTTTGGGGTTCCACACGGAAAAACGCAGCCCCTTCACGCCGCCGGCGTTGAGGCGCTCAAGCTCCTTGTCGCTGACGGTGTTGTTCACCACAGCAATACCGCGGGCATTTTCCGGCCCGAACTTCTCGATCGCGTCGAGCAGACAGGCGTTGTCCGTACCGAACGGCTTGGCCTGTACAAACACCGCGCGAGGCAGGCTCAGATACGCGGCGACTTTTTTGTACTCTTCGACCGTCCCGCGCTGGGCCTCCGCTTTGCCGTCGTTGGGGAAAGCGGGGTCGATGATGTGCAGATGCGCGTTGCAGGCGTTGGCGGGCATGTTAAAGGAAAAGACTTTATGTTCGTTCATAAGCAGCACGATCCTTTCATAAAGGAATTTTGAATTCATTCTATTTAGGGGCTTGAAATCTGGAAAGCAA
>JAGAYQ010000222.1 GCA_017940445.1 Pyramidobacter sp.
CGCGGCGTGCCAGCCGCCGTCCTCGACGAAGGTGTCGTCGGTGCGCAGATTCATCGTCATTGGCTTGCCGCACTTGGGGCAGCGGGGGATGAGCGATGAGGGCACGCGCATCTTCGGCCTGCCGCTTGCCGGCGGCTGAAGGACGTTCCCCTCGCCGAGGGCAAATCCCTGCGCGAGTACCATGCGCTTTACGTCTTCGAAATTGTCATAGGTGGCGCAGTGGCACGGCACGGAACACTGGAACAGCCCGTAGTCGCCCTGAGTGTAGAACAGGCGGCTTTTGTCGAAGCGGTTTTTCTGAAAGCAGTGATCGACGTTGGTCGTGATCACAAAGTAATCGCGGCTCCTGACGAGACGCAGCAGGTCGCGGTAAACGGGGCGCGGCGCGTTCATATAGCGGTTTATCCAGATGTTCCGGCTCCAGAACGCCCAGAGCTCTTCGAGGGTGTCGTAGCGGCAGAATCCGCCGGAGTACATGTCGTGAAAGCCGAAGGCGCGCTCGAAGTCGGCGAAGTATTTTTCAAAGCGCGCTCCTGAGTAGTCAAATCCTGCCGAAGCAGACAGTCCTGCCCCCGCGCCGATCAGCAGCGCCTCGCAGCCGGCGATTGCCGAGGCAGCGCGCGCGATGCCGGGCTCGGTCTCAGGTTCAGCAGCCGAGGAGACGGGAATATATTTTTCGATCCAGTTCTTTAAAAACATTGAAGATCACCTTCATCCCAGGATGGTGTTTCACAAAGCCGCGCACCGTGCGCAGCGCGATCACGGCGGCTTCCTCATTGGGAAAATGGAACTCGCCGGTGGAGATGCAGCAGAAGGCGACGCTCCGCAGACCGTTCTGCGCCGCTAGCTCAAGGCACGAGCGGTAGCACGAAGTCAGCAGCTTGCGGTCTTCGTCAGTCACGCAGCAGCCCACGATCGGCCCGACGGTGTGCAGCACAAATCTCGCGGGCAGGTTGAACGCGGGGGTGAGACGCGCGTTGCCGGTGCGCTCTTCGGCAATGTGCTCGCGTTTTTTGAGCGCGGCGCATTCCAGACGCAGCTGCACGCCCGCGAACGTGTGAATGGCGTTGTCGATGCAGCCGTGACACGGAGCGAAACAGCCGAGCAGCGCTGAGTTGGCCGCGTTGACGACCGCGTCTGCTTTCAGCCTCGTGATGTCGCCCTGCCAGAGCGCGATCCCGGCCTCCGCCTCCGGCAGAGCCTCGGCGTCGACGACGCCCTTTTGCTGCAGCTCCGCCTGGAGATATTCGTCCTGCACGGCGAGAAATCCTTCGTCGATCGACACCGGCGGACGTACGTTCATCAGCGCTCGCAGCAGGTGCCGCTGACTGTCTTCGTCTTCCGGGACGCTGAGACCGGCAAAGTCGGCAGGACGCTCTGCGAGCAGAGAATCGATCAGAAAACGGCGGCGTTCAGACTGATCCAAAAAACTCAGCTCCTCATTGTGGATAAATTTTGCTTATTGTAGCGCGAAACGGCCTGGTGCGCCACCTCAAAGCTTTTGCGCGTATTTTTCTGTATTTCAAGAGAAATTTGCCCTTGCGCCCGGCGAAAAAAGGCGTACAATATGCAACATTCAAACCGATTTTAGAGAGTTCATGCGGCGTGGCGATTGGATTTTCCAATAGCTGATTTTTATGCCGGGATTTCTTCGCGCAATTCTCCTGCGGAGGGCGCCCGGTGGAACGCGGTGCTTCGTCGTTTGGTCTGAATTGTTCCAAAAGGTGAAAACGGGGAAGCAGAACAACCCATTTTGCACTTATTCGGGGAAGAATCGCCGGGGTGATTGAGACAGCTTTTATTCCCGAATGCGACAGAATGATGCAAAGTTAATCGAAACGGTAAAATTGATAAAGAGATATTAAATGGTATTTTCATATATTGGGAAAGGTCTAGGCACCTGTCGCCAAGTATGGAAAAATCCAAGTGCAAAAGAAAAACGGAGCTGATGTCGATTTCTTCAAAAAATTATGTTGACACTGCAAGTATTATTATCTATAATGTGAATGGAATCAGGTATTTGTGTTTATTTTGAATCCGCACTCGTTCAGGACGGGCGAATGCGATTCGGCCCGCCAGCGCCCGGACTCCTTCCGGAGTCCTCATGCGAAGGATCGGAACAGCTCAAGGAGGGGACTCCCTATGAACGATTTTAGAAAACAGTTGGAAAAGAAGCTGCAGGACCCGGAGTACAAAGCCAAATGGGACGCTCACGAACCGGTGTATCAGGTCATTAAAACGCTGATCGAAGCGCGCAAGAAAAAGAACGTTACTCAGAAGCAGCTGGCTGAGCGCACTGGTATCACGCAGCCCGACATCAGCCGCCTGGAGAACGGCCGCGGCAATCCTTCGCTGCGGACGCTCAACAATCTTGCCCGCGGTCTGGGCATGGTCCTCAAGGTCGAATTCGTCGACGCGAAACCGGGCAAGAAGTAGCGCGCGTTTGTTTTTCGCTGATTTATAACCGGATTTTTTGCTGTGCATCAAATCGCAATGTTCCTGGCGGACATTGCGATTTTTTTATCGCCAGTTTTTTGGGGAGTTCTGGGGAAATAACGGCCGAGTTTCTGCTGAATGACTGGCGGCGGCGATTTTTTCAGGAAAATGACGAAGGAAATGCCCCTGTTTTCGGCCGAAATGGTATATAATGGACAAACTACCAAAGGAGGTTGACCCCGATGCTCGTTTCGACAAAAGGACGGTACGCCCTGCGCGTGCTGATCGATCTGGCCGAACACCGCGAACAGCAGGAGTATGTGCCGCTTGGCAGTATGGCGGCGAGACAGGAAATTTCCGAGAAGTACCTTGAAGCTGTCCTCAAGCCTCTGGTTCATGCGCAGATCATTGCCGGCAGCCGCGGCAAAGGCGGCGGCTATCGGATGCTCATCGATCCTGAAAAGATCACGCTGGGGAGCGTGCTGCGCCTGGTCGAACCTTCGCTGGGCACGGTCAGCTGCCTGCGCGAAAACGCAGAAAGCTGCCCGCGGGCTGACAGCTGCCGCACGCTGCCGCTGTGGAAGGAACTTGACGCGATGATCCTGAGTTATCTCGACAGCCGCACGCTGGCCGAGCTGCTCGAACCTGCCGCCTGTTCCGAATAAAACGCGCGAGCAGGCTTGCCTCAGGCGCAAGAGCGGGTGTATCATAGACGCGTTCTGCGCTTTGTGCAGAAATTTATTCAGATTTATCAGAAAGGAGACGGTCTGGTCCCAATGGACGAACATTCTGACGGAATCCCCTTGCGAAGTTCGATAACCGATCCGGCGGCGGCCAGTCTGCTCTGACGTTCCTTTCACGTCTTTCACGAGCGCTGCGGCCGGAAGACGAAAGGAGCTCGTTTTATGTCCCTTGATGAAAAAAAGCTGCTCTGGGAGGTCGAGACCTGCATCCAGCAGAAGCGCTTCCGTGAGGCGAAAGAGCTTTTGTCCGACATGGAGCCGATCGATATTGCCGAAGGGCTGGAGGATCTTCCTTCAGCCCAGCTTGTGCTGTATTTCCGACTGCTGCCCAAGGACCTGGCTGTTGAGGTGTTCGAGATGCTCGACTTCGACGAGCAGGAGCGCTTTCTTGCCCACGCTACGGGTGACGAGGTGACGGAGATCATCGAGGAGATGTCGGACGACGACCGTACCGAGCTCTTCGACGAACTGCCTGCCACTACCGTGAAGCGCCTGCTGCTGAAGCTGTCTCCTGAGGAGCGCCGGCTGGCCAATACGCTGCTCGGCTATCCCGAGGACAGCGCCGGCCGCATCATGACGCCGGAGTACATCGCCCTGAAAGCGCACATGACCGTGAAGTCGGCGCTCGAGCGCATCCGCGAAAAAGCCCGCAGCAAGGAGACCATCTACACCAGTTTCGTCACCGACGAAGGCCGGCATCTGCTCGGCGCGGTCGAACTGGAAGACCTCATCCTCGCTGATCCCGACGCCGAGGTGATCGACATCATGAACGGCGATCCCGTGTCGGTGGCGACTTCGGCCGATCAGGAGCAGGCCGCTCAGATCATCTCAAGATACGACCTTCACACGCTGCCCGTCGTGGACAGCGAAAAGCGCCTTGTCGGCATCATCACGTTCGACGACGTGCTCGACGTGGTCGAAGAGGAGGCCACCGTAGACATCGAACGCATGGCCGGCATTGAGCCCGTCGAGGAGGATTACCTCGACGCCAACCTCTTCACCGTGGCGCGCAAGCGCTTCGTCTGGCTGGTCATCTGCATCATCACCGAAGCGCTCACGTCGACCGTGCTCAAGCATTATTCGCCGCTGACGCAGCATGTCGTCTCGCTCACGTTTTTCGTGCCGCTGCTGATCGGCACGGGCGGCAACGCCGGCACGCAGGCGGCGACGCTGATGATCCGCGGCATGACGGTGGGCGAGATTCAATGGAAGAACCTGGGGCGCATCATCGCCCGCGAGGCGGCCACCGGCGTGTTGCTGGGCTCGGCCCTCGGTCTGCTGGGGCTGGCGCGTGCGTGGATGATCGGCACCGGCTACGGCGTTGCCGTCACGGTAGGGCTGGGCGTGCTGCTCGTGGTGCTCATCGGCAATCTGGCCGGCACCGCGCTGCCGCTTCTGGCCCGGGCGCTCCACATCGACCCGGCGATCATGTCCGGTCCGTTCATCACGACGGTCGTCGACATCGTCGGCCTGATCGTCTATTTCGAGACCGCCGGCGCGGTCCTTGGGCTTTCAAGCGCTAATCTCTGAGGTGATCGGTCATGAAAAACATGAGAAAGATGCGCGCCGCATCGGAGGAGGAGCCTCCATGTCCGGGCGGCTGGGATTCAGCTCACGGCTGCGCAGCCTGCTCCAGCAGGGAAAGCTTGACGAAGCGCGCGGCCTGATCCGCGGCTTTTCGCCCGAAGTCCTCAAGGAAGAGATCCTGCGCCTGCCGCCCCGCAGCGGGCTGGCGCTGTGCAGCATCCTGCGTCCTGCGCAGCTGTCGGGCCTGATCGAAAGTCTTTCGCGGCGCGAGCGCCAGAAGCTGCTGAGCAGCGCGGCCATCCCCGAGCTGCGCGGCCTCTTCATGTCGCTGCCGGAGAGCATGCTGCCGGAGCTGTTCAGCGCGCTGCCGTCGCGTCAGGGGCATCAGCTGGCCGACAAGCTGCCGAAGAACATCCAGAAGATCCTCGAACCGGAAAACACCTGGCCGGAGGATTCCGTCGGCTACATCATGAGCACCGGCGGCGTCATCCTCTCGCCCAAAGACACCGTCGCCGACGCGCTGGAGAAGATCCGCCGCGACGCGCCGGGCAAGGACCAGGTGTATCACTGCTTTGTCAACGACGGCGAGCGCTTCCTCGGCACGGCCGCGCTCGAAGACATGGTTTTGGCCGCCCCGAATACGACAGTCGAGCAGCTCACCGAGGAGGACTGCCACGCGGTCGCTCCCGAGACCGACCGCGCTGAAGCTGCGCGCATCATGTCCAGGTACGACGTGCAGGTCCTGCCGGTCGTCAAAGACGGCAGACTGCTGGGCTCGCTGCCGTTCGACGACGTGCTCGACGTGATGGAGGACGAGAACACGGAGTTCTTCCACCACACCGGCGGTCTGTACGGCGACAACGACGAGGGCAGCCTCTGGGGCGAGACGCTGCGGAGGTTCCCCTGCCTGCTGCTGTGCCTTGTCACCGGCGTACTGACGACGGGCATCATCGAAAATTACGAGTCGCTGCTGTCGCAGGTGATGGCGCTGTCGTTCTTCGTGCCGCTGCTGATCGACACAGGCGGCAACGTCTCCGGCCAGGTGTCGGTGCTGATCATCCGCGCCATGGGGCTGGGCAGTCTGCCCGGACGCATGTTCTGGAAGGTGCTCCTGCGCGAGCTGGTCACGGGCGTCATCCTCGGCGGCGCGATGGCCGCGCTGGCGGCGCTGCGCTCGGTGCTGCTCGGCACCGGGAGCGGGGTCACGTTTGTGGTCGGCATCTCGATGATCTGCGTCGTCATGCTCTCGAACATGCTCGGTGCGATCATCCCATTCATCGTCAAAAAGACCGGCTTCGACCCGGCGCTGATCTCCGGCCCTCTGCTGGCGACGATCAACGACGTTGTAGGACTGGCGCTGTACTTCTCGGTAGCCAGTTTCATCCTGTAGCGAATAAAGCGATAAAGCGAAATATCTGATTGGAGTGGAATGCAGTGATCGAAAACGAAGAAACGCAGCACAATCCGTCGTACCGCTGGGTGATCGCGGTCGTGTGCTTTTTGATGATGTTCGTCACGATGGGCTTCGGCAATTCGCCGAACGGCCAGTATCTGGGGCCCGTCACGAAGGAGTTCGGCCTCAGCCGGGCAGACTTCGCGCTGACGTTCAGCATGCGCTATCTCTTTACGATGACGTTCAATCTGCTCTGGGGAAAGCTGTTCCTCAGGATGGGCGCGCAGAAGCTGAGCGGGCTGGGCATCCTCTGCCTGTCAGGAGCGTTTTTCCTGTTCTCCGTGTCCGACCGGCTGCCGCTGTTCTATCTGGGCGGCGCGCTTCAGGGCATGGCGCTCGCCTACTGCACGACGGCGACATGCTCGTCGCTGGTAAACAGCTGGTTTGACGAGAACAAGGGCACGGTGCTCGGCGTCGTCTTTGCCGCCAGCGGCCTGGGCGGCGCGGCGGGCAACTTCATCGTCGCCAGATGGATCGCGGCGAACGGCTGGCGGTATTCCTACCGCCTCACGTCGCTGCTCATCCTTGCCGCGGGCCTTGGGCTGACGCTGTTCATCCGCGCGCGCAAAGGCGCGGCTGCGGCTCCCGCAGGGAAAAAACAGTCAAAGCAGCCCGTCTGGGAGGGCGTGCCGCTTGAGGTGCTGCGCAAAAAAGCGTATTTCTACGTCGTCTTCGTGATCGTCTTCGTGCTCGGCTGGCTGTGCAATCCCGTCTACACGATCGCGCCGGCGCATCTCGTCGACCGCGGCTACGACCCCGTTTTTGCCGGACAGATCACCGGCATCCTCTTCGCCGTGCTCGGCGTGGCGAAGGTGCTGTGCGGCATCATGTACGACCGCTGGGGCCTGAAGCCCGTGTTCCTCCTCTGCAGCGCCTCCGGCATTGCCGCGCTGCTCGTGCTTGCCTGGGCACAGGGCACGTTTGCCGCGCTGCTGTTTGCGTTCCTGCTCGGCTTTGCCATGCCGGTGGAGACGATCATCATCCCGCTGCTGGTGATGAACCTGTTCGGGCAGAAGGCTTACAACTCGGTCGTCGGCGTCCTGATCGCGCTGATGTCCGGCGGCATCGCCTTCGGCAACCCGCTGGTCAACTTCCTTTACGGCCGGCTCGGCAGCTACACGCCGGCGCTTGTCAGCTACACGGCGCTGTTTGCGCTCTGCGCGCTGCTCTACCTGTGGTGCGACGCTCAGGCGAGCTCGCTGAAAAAAGCGAACGCTCGGTAATGATCAAAGCTCAGAAACCATTCCGGTTCCTGAGCTTTTTTGTGACAGGAGGCATTGGGATGAAGAAATGGCTGCTTTTCGTGCTGCTGCTGGCGGCGCTGCCGGCGCGGGCGTTTGACGATCCGCGTCAGGAGGCCGCCGCCGAACTGATGCGGCAGTGCGAAGCGGTGCTGTGGAAGGAGAAGCGGACGCGCGTCCCCGGCTTTGACGAACGCTGCGACCCCGGCCATACAGGGCTGGTAGGGATGATGATCTCGCCGCTGACGACCACGCCGGGAAGCTGGCACGACAAGCGCGCCGCCGCGCAGCCTGAGATGGCCGGCGCAGTGGCCGGCTACCTGATCCGCGCCGGGGTGAAAGAGGGCGACTGGATCGGCGTCAATTCCACGAGCTCGTATCCGGGCTTTACGCTCTCCGTGCTCTGCGCTGCCAAAACGCTGGGGCTGAACACGCTGTTCGCGCTGTCATACGGTTCGTCGCAGTGGGGCGGCAACGTGCCGGAATTTACCGTCCCCGTCATGCTCGACGTGCTGCGCGCAGCGGGGCTGCTGGATGCCCGGATCGATCTGCTCACGCCGGGCGGCATCGAAGACCGCATCCGCAAAAATCTGCTTGAGGAGAACGCGCTGCCTGTGGTGCGGCGGCTGATGGGAGACCGGCCGGAAACGTGCCTGGTGCCGCAGGGACACCGCGCTTCGATGGCTGCCCGCCAGGCCCTGTTCGCTGGACGGACGCTGAAGGCGTTCGTCAGCTGCGGCGGTTCGTGGCTGAGCATGGGACGCGAGATGGAGCACGCTGTGAAGCTGCCTCACGGCCTGATCCTGCCGGGGCAGATCGAAGCGCCGCCGGCGGCGTGGAACCGCGGGCTGATCTATGATCATCTGGAGCGCGGCGTGCCGTGCGTGCATCTGCTGTTTACGCGCGGCGTCTGCGCCGATTGGAACCTGCCGCACAGCAGCGGGCCAGAGCCGGACTTTGAGTGACGCGTCAAAAAAAGCATGTTGCGGCGCCGACGTGCGATGAGTATTGTGATCACGCATGAGGATAAACACGGGCTTTCGGATTTCCGCCGAAAGCCCGTGTTTTTGTACGCGAATTGTTTGGCCGCGAAAAAGAATTTGCGATTATGATACTTCTTTAGTGAGGTATTTTAAAAATTTTCGTGACAAAATACACTTTAAAATTCGGAAAAGAGGGTGTATAATTTAGAACATCGTGAAATGAACAAAACAAAAACTAACAGAAAGGACGCGCGGCGCATGAAAATCACCACGCTGATGGACAATCTTCCTTCGGAAAACAAGGCTCTGATCAACGAGCACGGCCTGTCGGTGCTGATCGAGCGCGGCGGCAAGCGCATCCTCTTCGACTGCGGACAGGGCGCGCATACGTGGAGCAATGCGCATCGCCTGGGCATCAACATCAAGCGCATCGACGCGGTGGTGCTGAGCCACAGCCACTACGACCATGCCGCGGGGTTCCGCGACCTGATCGAGCTGGGCGGCGGCGGGAGCATGCTCTGGACCGGACCGCATTTCTTCGAGCCGAAATTTGCCTTTGACGGGCTGAAGTACACCGACCTGTCCTGCGGCTTTGACGAGGATTTCCTGATGCTCAGCGGCGTCTCTCACAACGTCTGCACCGACGTGACGGAGCTGGCGCCGGGCGCGTGGCTGGTGGCGAACTTTCCGCGCACGCACGCCTTTGAGACGATCCCGGAGCGGTTCGTGCGGCAGACGCCCGAGGGTATGAAGCCCGACGACTTCGGCGATGAGGTCTGCCTGGCGCTGGACACGCCGGACGGTCTGGCGGTGCAGGTGGGGTGCTCGCATCCCGGCATCCTCAACATGATCGAGACAGTCCACGAGCGGCTGAACAGGCCTGTATACGCGGTCTTCGGCGGCACGCATCTGGTGGAGGCCGATGAGGCGCGCGTGAAGTCCACGGTTGAGCAGCTTCGCGGCATGGGCCTGAAGATCCTGGGGCTGAGCCACTGCTCCGGCGCGCAGGCTGAAAGCTGCATCCACGGCCTCGGCGGCGTGCACAGCTGCCATATGGCTGTCGGCGACTGCGTGTGGTTCGAGGAACAATGAGTAATTAGTAATGAGTAATGAGTAATTACAATCGTTTCAGTAGTGCGTGAGGCATCCGCATTCCATAGCACGCAGATGGATACCAGGGGGCGAGAAGCGCCTTTGAACTGTGTATCCTTGTACCGAAAATCTGAAAGGGCTCAAAAACGTTTCTTAATTACTCATTAATAATTACTAATTCCTAATTGCACTTTTGGGGTTTTACAGTCGGGCTGTGTCCGGCTGAAAAAAAGTATTTGGGAGGCAGTACCATGGAAGTTAACGCGGCATATCTGTTTGGTTTGATCTTTGTGTCGGTCCTTGTGATGGTCATCGCCATCTCCAAGTTCCACCAGCACCCGTTCATCGTCATGACGGTGATCTCGATCGCCGTCGGCCTGATCTGGGGCGTTGAGCCCGGCAAGGTCGTCGATACGGTCAAGAGCGGCTTCGGCGGCATCCTGACGAGCATCGGCATCGTCATCCTCTGCGGCACGATCATCGGCAAGATCCTTGAGAAGACCGGTGCGGCGCTGACGATGGCGAACACGATCCTCGGCATCGTCGGCCAGAAGAACAGCGTCGTCGCCATCGGCGCGATGGGCTACATCACGGGCATCCCGGTCTTCTGCGACTCCGGCTTCGTCGTCCTTTCGCCCATCAACCGCGCTCTTGCTCAGCAGAGCAACACGTCGCTGGCCGTCATGGGAACGGCTCTTTCCGGCGGTCTGTACGCCACTCACTGCCTTGTTCCTCCGACGCCCGGCCCCATCGCCATGGCAGGCACGCTGAACGCTGACCTCGGCCTGACGATCCTCGTCGGTCTGGTCCTTTCGATCCCCGCCGTGCTCGTCGCGATCCTCTACGCGAAGAAGGTCGCCAGCACGGTGCAGATCCCTGCCAACTCCGAGTTCACGATGGAAGAGCTGGAGAAGAAGTACGGCAAGCTTCCCGGCGCCTGCGCCAGCTTTGCCCCGCTCCTTCTGCCCATCGTCCTCATCGCTCTGGCTTCCGTGGCCAATTTCCCCACCCGTCCGCTTGGCGACGGCACGGCCCGCATGCTCATCACCTTCTTCGGTAATCCCGTCATCGCTCTGCTGCTCGGCGTCTTCCTGTCGATGATGCTGATCCCCGCTTCTGAAAAGAAGAACACGCTGGCCTGGATCACCGAGGGCGTCACTGACTCGGCCGCTATCCTTGTCATCACCGGTGCCGGCGGTTCGTTCGGCGCGATCCTCAAGCTGCTCCCCATCGCCGATGCGGCCAAGGGCCTGTTCGGCACCAGCCTAGGCATCCTGCTGCCCTTCGCCGTCTCGATGGTCCTCAAGCTCGCCATGGGCGCTTCCACCGTCGCGATGATCACCACCGCCAGCATGATGGCTCCGCTTATGGAGACCATGGGCTTCGTCTCGCCGCTTCAGAAGGTCCTCGTCGTCATGGCCATCGGCGCCGGCTCCATGGTCGCCTCGCACGCCAACGACTCCTACTTCTGGGTCGTGTCGCAGTTCTCCGACATGAAGCCCAGCGAAGCGTACAAGTGCCAGACGGGCATGACCGCCGTCATGGGGCTTGTCATCGCCGCGATCCTCTACGGCCTGACGATGGTGCTGTAAGCGAAAGATGAATTTACGCAGCGATTCTGATCGCATCATAAGGGCGGCTCTTGCAGCCGCCCTTCCTGATACTGCGGTACGGAAAGCGCTTGACGGCGCTGATTTCGGCACGGGGCGCCTGGTCCTCGTCGCCGTCGGCAAGGCTGCCTGGCAGATGGCGCATGCCGCCGTCGAACAGCTGGGCAGCCGCATTTCCAGCGGCGTCGTGATCACCAAGTACGGTCACAGCCAGGGCGATCTGCCGGGGCTGAAGATCTTCGAAGCGGGGCATCCCGTTCCCGACGACAATTCGTTCGCCGCGACCGACGAGGCCATCCGCGCCGTGTCCGGCCTGACGGCGGACGACACGGTCCTGTTCCTCATCTCCGGCGGCGGCTCGGCCCTGTTTGAAAAGCCGCTGATTTCGCGCGATTCGCTCGACGCGCTCACCAAGCAGCTGCTCGCCTGCGGTGCCGACATCGTCGAGATGAACACCGTGCGCAAGCGTCTTTCGGCCGTCAAGGGCGGACGCTTTGCCAGGCTGTGCGAGCCGGCACATGTGATGTCGATCGTTCTTTCCGACATCATCGGCGACCCGCTCGACATGATCGCTTCCGGCCCTGCCTATCCTGACAGCAGCACCTGCGAGCAGGCCCGCGCGATCATCGCCAAATACGGCATCACCGTTGATGCGGAGACCGCGAAGCTGCTCGATCAGGAAACGCCCAAGCAGCTCGACAACGTGACCACGTTCGTCACCGGCAGCGTCCGCCAGCTGTGCCGCGCCGCCGCCGGACAGGCGCGCGCCTTGGGCTACGAGCCCGTGGTGCTGACTGCCAGTCTGAGCTGCGAGGCGCGCGAGGCGGGAACGTTCTTTGCCAACATCGCCCAGTTCCATGCTAACGACGGCAAAGACCTTGCCTTTATCGCCGGCGGCGAGACCGTCGTTCACCTCACCGGAACGGGCAAGGGCGGGCGCAATCAGGAACTGGCCCTCTCTGCTGCCGCGGGCATCGATGGCATGGATAATGCCTGCGTGTTCTCAGTCGGCAGCGACGGCACCGACGGCCCCACCGACGCCGCCGGCGGCTGGACCGACGGAACTACCGCCGCGAAGCTGCGCGCGCAGGGCGTGCAGATCTTTGACGTGCTGAAAAACAACGACGCCTATCACGCGCTCAAAGCCGTCGACGGCCTCATCATCACCGGCCCCACCGGCACCAACGTCAACGATGTGAGCGTGCTGCTCATCCGCGGAAAGAAATAACCCATCCGTAAATACGGCAAAGCCCCCGCCGCCGGGAACTCTTCCCTGGCCGCGGGGGCTTGTTGTGTGCCGAAAATAGTGTGTTACGGCGCGTCAATGTGATTTGCTTTTGAATCGCGAAATAGTTCTACAAAGCCAGCTGCCTGATGCGGTCTTCCACGATCGCTTCGGCATCCGCGCCCCAAATATCAAGACCGGCCGCGCTGATGAGCTCCACGTCTTTGATCCCGTAAAAGCTCTCCGCGAGCGCCTTGATATAGCCGTAGCCGAAATCATAAGGAACGAAGGTTCCGCCGGCGGTCGTCACGTAGTACAGTTTGCGGGCTTTGCACAGCCCGACAGGAACGCCTTCGGGCGTGTACTCAAAGGTGATTCCCCGGACGTTGATCTGCTCGACGTACTGCTTGAGCGCGGCAGGGAAGGAAAGGTCCCAGTGCGGGGCCGCGATGACGATGATGTCGGCGGCGGCAAACTGCCGGGCAAGCGCAAACATCCCGTCGCCAAAGGCCTTTGCGGCGATCAGGGCGTCTCTCTTATTCAGGAATGCCTCGTTCACGGTCTCGAAACGGACATTTTCCAGCCGAAGCTGCTCGGCCTCGCCGCCGAGCGCGGACAAAAGGGCGTTCGCCAGCCTGCGGGTCCTGGAATTCTGCCGCACGCACGCGTCGATGAAAAGGATCATCTGAGACAGCTCCTGTCTTACTGCTGCGCCGCGGCCTGTTCCTGGAAGAACTTCACAAAGCCGCGCACGCTGTTGCCGAGGAAGTACACTTCGCGGGCCTTGTTGGCGTCATCATAAAAAGCGATGTCGGCCAGCTCGGGGTCGTCGCGCAGCATCATGCTCACCATTTCCGTCTCGCTCAGGCCGTCGCGCATGGCCTGAGCGATTTTTTTCTCCCAGAACTCGTTCTGCGCCAGCGACCGCTCGACGATATCCCCGCGGGGCACGCTGCCGAAATGGCCCGAGCAGTACAGATCCCATTTCTGAGCTCCCAGCAGCTTCATGCTGTTTCGCCCGATCTCGGGCACGTACTTGGGCGGGGTAGCGGGGCGGATGCCGTCGCGGCGAACATGGTCAGCGAACCAGCTGGTCACGTCCAGTCCGGCGACGACGCCGAGCGCCTCGCCGCCGAAGCAGACGCGCGTTCCCGCAAAGTCGCGGATGAACGAGACGTGGTGCGTGGCATGTCCCGGCGTGTCGAGCACGGTCCATTCCGCGCCGAGCTCGCCGCGGGGAATGATGCGGTCGGCGGGCACGGGCAGAGGCGGCTGATAGGCGGCGGCAGTGGCTTCGCCGAGGGTGGCCGCGGTGGCGTTCCAGAGCTTTTCGGGCGCGATCAGGTGCCTGGTGGCGCGCTCAAAGCAGAAGACGCGCATGTTGGGGAAGTCGCGCGTCAGGCAGCCGGCAGCTCCGGAGTGATCGAGGTGGACATGCGTGAGCAGCAGCAGGTCGGGCTTGGCGCCCAGTTCGTCGAGGGCTTTTTTCAGCGCCGGGTACGAGCCGGTGACGCCGCAGTCGACGAGCACCGTCTCGCGAGGGCTGAGCAGCAGCCACGAGCCGAGGAATTCCTCAAAGCCGGGACGGTCCAGAGGCAGCCGGAGCAGGAAGAGCGTTTCGTCGCCGCTTTTCGCGGCGGTACGGATGTCGATATAGGGAGCCATTGATACAACCTCCTTCGGATTTTGCGAGCCAAAAAACATTTTTCTCAATTATAGCACCGTGCCAAAAAGTTTGAGCCGCGTGGTATGATTGACATCATGCGAAAGGGGGGAGACGCACATGCAGTTTGAGGCGGCGCTGTTTGACCTTGACGGTACGCTGATCGACTCGAAGGGCGTGTGGGCGCGCATCGACGCCGAGTTTCTGCGCAAGCGCGGCATCGTCCCTCCCGACGATTACATGAAAGAGGTCAGTTCCAAGAAGTTCAGCGAAGCGGCCGTGTACACCATCGCGCGCTTCGGCCTGAACGACACGGTCGAAGGACTGTCGGCCGAGTGGCTGGAGATGGCCCGTGCGGAGTACGGCACGAACATCTTCCTCAAGCCCGGCGCCGGCGAATTTCTGCGCCAGATGAAACAGTGCGGCCTGAAGCTGGGCACCGTGTCCGGCCTGCCGCACGCGCTTTCAGACGCCGTGCTGGAGCACAACGGCGTGAGGACGCTGTTCGACGCGTTCACGAGCGCTGACGATGCCGTCCGCGGCAAGGAGTATCCCGACGTGTACCTCCTGGCGGCCCGGCGGCTGGGCGTCGAACCTGAACGGTGCGTGGTGTTCGAGGACGTGACGGCCTGCGCCCTGAGCGCCCGCGAGGCGGGCATGACCGTGTGCGCGGTGTATGACGGCCAGAGCGATCCCGAATGGGAGGCGCTGACCCGCGCGGCGCACTTCAGCGCGCGCAGCTATGGCGAACTGCGCGAAACCGGTTGTTTTGGCATTGGCAAATTGCTATAATAAGCTGTTCCTGCCGGAATTGGTCCGGCAGTTCGTTGTGATCGTGCAAAGGAGAGGAAAACACATGAAAAAGTTCGCAGGTCTGTTTTTCGCGCTGGCTGTGATCGCCTCCACGGCGTTTGCGGCGGAGTATCCGAAGATGAACATCCGCCTCAGCCACAATCAGCCCATCGGCAGCCCCGAAGACATCGGCGCGCAGACGTTCAAGAAGCTGATGGAGGAGAAGTCGGGCGGGAACATCACCGTCGACGTCTTCCCTCAGATGCAGCTGGGCTCGATGCGCGAGCAGACGGAGATGGTGCAGATGGGCACGCTGGAAATGTCGGTGCAGCCCACGTCAGTGCTCACGCCCTTCGTCGAGGAGCTGAGCGTGATCGACTTCCCGTTCCTCTGGGCCGACAGCGCCGAGCTGTACCGCATCATGGACGGTGAAGTGGGACAGAAGTTCTTCGCCTTCTGCCAGAAGAAGGGCTTCAAGACGCTGGGCCTGTGGGCTTCCGGCTTCAAGCAGCTCACCTCCACCGGCAAGCCGATCAACTCGCCCGACGATGTGAAGGGCATGAAGATCCGCGTCATGCCCAGCCCGCAGCTGGTCGAGCAGTACAAGTCGTGGGGCGCCAACCCCGTGCCGATCGAGTTTGCCGAGCTGTACAACTCGCTCCAGCAGAAGATCGTCGACGGCGAGGAGAATCCTCTTCAGACCATCGCGATGATCAAGCTGTACGAGGTTCAGGACTATCTGACGCTGTCCAACCACGGCTTCCTCGGCTATCTGTTCATCGTCAGCAACCGCTGGTTCAAGAAGCAGAGCGACGACGTGCAGAAGCTGATCGTTGAATGCGAAGCGGCTGCCCGCACGGCCGAGCGCGAGGCGCAGGCTACGGGCGAGGCGAAGTTCCTCGATCAGATCAAACAGTCGAAGATCGCCATTTCCGAGCTGACGCCCGAGAACCGCGAGAAGTTCATCGCCGTCAGCCTGCCGCTGCACGAGAAGTTCGTCGAGGGCTCGGCGACCAAGGCCGGTCTGCTCAAGGCCGTGTACGACGCCAAGGCGGCAAAGTAAGCGCTTATTCAAAGTGGAATAGAAAGGGGCGGCTCCGAAGCGTGCGCGCCCCTTTTTTGGAATGCTGTTTTTTTAGGGAACCGCTGATTAATGTCCACAAAACGTAGAGAGTCTGTGACCTTCAAATAAAGAATTTGAAAGTCTAATGAAAAGACCACTTCAAGAGGCCTCTTTTGCCCCAAAATATCTCCTATCAGGTGCCTTGACCGTGGAATAGAGACAGTTATGCCTGTAAGGCAGTGAATTCTTCCGTTCGTCCGGCCCGAATGCACATGACAAGGTTTGCACAGCCAAACAGAACAAAGAATTTGTTCATGTTTTTGGCTATGCCTCGATATGTTGTCTTGCGGCAGCCAAAGTATTTCTTCACGATCTGGAAAATGTGCTCAACTTTGCAACGCGTCGATGATTTACGCCGCTCCAGATATTCTTCAATGGCTTTACCCAGACCTGTTGCCTTCAAGCTGCTGGAACGTTTGTTGATGCGAAAATCAACTTTTGAGAGGTGCTCGTCTTCTCTGATTTCGGGGCGTTTCTCGACGCCAAGATAGCCTGAATCCCCGTAGCCGACTTCATCGTCGTCCCGGATCAATGCGTGGGCTTGCGTAACGTCATGAACGTTTGCAGCAGTTCCTGTGATCGTATGGACATAGCCGCTGCCAGCATCAACGCCGGCATGGACTTTCATGCCGAAGTACCACTGATTGCCTTTCTTGGTCGAATGCATTTCCGGATCGCGTTCTCCTGTCTGGTTCTTTGTTGAACTTGGAGCACTGATGAGAGTGGCATCTACAACGCTGCCTCCGTGCATGATCAAGCCGGCTTTGTCCAATCTGTTTCGTATATCGTCAAACAAAGCTTTGCCAAGTGTGTGTTCTTCCAGAAGGTGTCGGAAATGCAGCAATGTTGTTGCGTCCGGTACCTGCTGTTCGAGAAAGTTGATCCTTAGGAACGAACGCATGGCATGACTGTCGTAAACAGCGTCTTCTATGCCTTCATCAGACAAGCTGAACCAGTTCTGCATAAGGTACATGCGCAGCATCGTCTCAATACCAATAGGCGGGCGTCCGCGTTTGCCTGAAGGATAGTATGCCGCAATCATATTGACCCAATCAGCCCAGGGGATGATTTTATCCATTTGCTCAAGAAAGAGTTCTCTCTTGGTCTTTCTTCTGCGGTTTGTATATTCCATATCTCCGAAGCTGAGTTGAGGCATTTGATTTTCTCCTTATGAAGTAGTTTTTATCGTCTTTATTGTACCAGTTCTAAGGGATTTAATCAGTGGCTCCTTAATTTAAGTGCAACGATCATTGGCAAGTTTGTGATAAAGGTCCCTTCATTATTAGAGCAAGTTGAGATACTTAGGCTACTGGACGCACCTTTGAGCAAGGAATGTCGGGTACAATCAGCTGCTGAGCAGAGCCTTTTACATATTGCCTCCCTCAAACAATCCATCCTCGCCCGCGCCTTCCGCGGTGAGCTGGGTACAAACGACCCATCCGAACTTCCCGCGGCGCTGTAACGCTTTTCCCGTTTTTTCTTCGTGTCTTTGTGTCTTCGTGCCGGCTTTGAATTTGCTTTGACCTCACAGCCCAAAAACAGCAAACACCCCCGTCTGACGCTCGTTCATGAGCACCAGACGGGGGTGTATTGTGCTGCGGTTATGCCTTTTTCATGAGGTCCTTGCCGGCGTTCCAGGCCTGGC
>JAGAYQ010000223.1 GCA_017940445.1 Pyramidobacter sp.
TGACGATCTGCCGGAGATGGAATACACGCCGTATCAGGCATTCCAGAAAAACCTCCGCGGCGAGACGCACGAAGTGAAGCTGCAGGACCTGATCGGCCAGGTCAGCGCCGACATGATCCTCCCCTATCCGCCCGGCGTGCCGCTGGTGATGCCCGGCGAGAAAGTCACTGAGAAGAGCTCCGCCGTCCTCGACTACCTGACCATGCTCACCGAGACCGGAGAACTGTTCCCAGGCTTCGAGACCGAGATCCACGGCGCCTACCGCCGCAAGGACGGCTATTACGTCAAAGTGCTGGACGAGGAGTAAAGGCAAATTCAAAGCTGACACGAAGACACAAAGGCCCCAAAGACACGAAGGATCATAGCAAAAAACAACAGCGTGCCAGTGTTTTTCCTGGCACGCTGTTGTTTTTTATTCCCAGACATCCTGCTTCGGTGTAAAATTAGCAGAGCAAATATCTCTTCGGGGAGGCATGGTCATGATCAATCTGGCGTCTTATATCGATCACACGCTGCTCAAGGCGGACGCGACGGAAGCGCAGATACGCACGCTGTGTGCGCAGGCGCGCGAATTTCATTTTGCTTCGGTGTGCGTCAATCCGCGCTGGGTGGCGCTGTGCGCGCAGGAGCTGGCAGGCAGCGGCGTGAAGGTGTGCACGGTAATCGGCTTTCCGCTGGGGGCTTCGGTTTCGGCTGTCAAAGCGGCCGAAACGCGTCAGGCTGTCGCGGACGGGGCGGACGAGCTGGACATGGTGATCTCTGTCGGCGACCTCAAGGCGGGAAACAATGAAACGGTCCAGGCCGATATCCGCGCCGTGGTCAGGGCCGCTGCCGGCAAAACGGTGAAGGTGATCATCGAGGCGTGTCTGCTGACGGACGAGGAAAAGACGCGCGCGTGCAAGCTCGCTATGGCCGCAGGCGCGGATTTCGTCAAAACTTCGACGGGATTTTCAGCAGGCGGCGCGACGGTCGCCGATGTGAAGCTGATGAGGGCCGCAGTGGGGCCTAATTTCGGCGTCAAAGCTGCCGGCGGCATCCGCACGCGCGAGCAGGCACTGGCGATGATCGAAGCAGGTGCCACGCGCATCGGCGCTTCTGCAGGTGTCTCGATCTGCAAAGGATAGTCTTATCGCGAAAACACAAAGCCCCAAAGGTCACAAAGATATATGATGAAAAAGCGAAGCAGAACGCGCCTTCATGGCTTTTCTGCTTCGCTTTTTCTTTGTGTCCATTATGGCTTCGGGGCTTCACGGTTTACGGGCGGCACTCGCGAAGATAGCGTCCCAGCACCGCGGCGGGAGCGTCTGGAGCGACGGCGAGGGCGTAGCAGCACAGGCTGTGGACGAACTCCACGGAACGGTCCATCTGGTTCCAGACGCGGAATCCGTCGCGCGTCAGGCAGGCCATGCCGACGCGATCGTAGCCTTCGGGATGCTTGACGCCGCCTTCGGCCTGACTGCACGCTACGACAAGGGGTCTGGGCGCCTTCGCAAAGCGTTCGCGCAGGCTGTCGAGCGCAGCAGGGATCATGTTGCCCGCGCCGTAGCCGAGCAGGCAGACGAAGCGTTCGTCGCCGTTCCACTCGGGACGCGTTCCCGGCATGGCCAGGAACCACCGCACGAGGGCGCAGCGTTTTCTCAGCTCGTCAGGCTCCAGCGCAGAAAGGCTGCGAACTTCGTCCGTCAGATCGACGCTGTGGGCGCGGCGTTCGGAGATCTGGGCCGATTCGAGCGCCCAGTCGGGATTGAAGAACAGCGGCTGGCCGTTGACGGCAGAGAACGCGTCAGGATGCATGGCGTGCGTCTTGTGAGCGCGGTCGCCGGGGATCAGCTTCCAGTTGAAGTACACCCACACGCCGCGCAGGTCGGAGCAGCAGGCCATCGCCGCGCCGCGCAGGTTGGATGTCACATCTTCGGGCATGTAATCCAGCGTCAGCTGACTGCCGGTGAGGACGACGGGGATGGGCAGATTGCCGAAGCAGAGGCTGAGCCACGCGGCCGTGTTCGCCATCGTGTCGGTGCCGTGCAGGATGAGCACGCCGGTCAGCCCTTTTTCAAGTTCTTCAGCGATACAGCGTGAGATCGCAAGCCAGTGTCCGGGGTCCATCTCCGAGCTGTCGATGCCTGGATCGCCCAGCGGCTGACGGATGACAGCCTCGACACCGCGTTCGGCGAGCAGTTCGTTCAGCGAGGCTCGCAGCCGCGCCGACGCGCCGGACACAGGCGCCTTGCCCTGCCCGTCAAAGCCGCTGGCGATGGTTCCGCCCGTGAATATCACCAAAAGACGTCCCATGATGATCCTCCTTTTGCAAAAAGGCTATAATCTGAACTTATTTTAGCGCATTTTCACAAAAGAAAACAGCAGGCGCACGCATAAAAAAACAGAGGCAGCCGCATGACTGTCTCTGTTTTTTAGTATTTAGTCAGGGAACACGGGCAGCCGCTCAAGATAAACAACGTCGTGGCCGTCGTAGCCGCCCTCTTCAAGCAGAGGGGCAACTTTGGCGACGACCTTGCAGGCCGTCCTGGAGAGGATCTCTTCCACCGCGTGGAGCGAGCCGCCGGTCGAGACCACGTCGTCGACGATCGCGACGCGCTTGCCGTAAAGCTTTTTCACGTCGGCGCTGTCCATGACGAGGTGCTGCTGCTGAGCAGTCGTGATCGACTTGACGTCGGCGATCAGGGGATTGTCCATGTACACCTTGACCGACTTGCGGATGACGATGTAGTCGATGCCCATGATGCGGGCCATGGCGTGCGTCAGAGGGATGGCCTTGGCCTCGGGGCAGACCAGGAAGTCGAGGTCTTTCGGCAGCTTTTCGACCAGCGCTTTCGCGCATTCCTCGACCAGTTCGGTGTCGCCCAGCATGATGAAGCCGGCGATCGAAAGGTGCTCAGAAACCCGGTGCAGCGTCAGCTGACGCGTCAGACCGGCAATGTGAAGCTCATACGTTTTGTTCATGAGAAGCAGCTCCTTTTTACAGTTGGAAGATAAAGCGGATCGCGATGCCCGCAATCAGGCCGACAAACGGATTCCAGCGCGCGGAGGCGAAGATGGTCGCACCGACGACCATGCCCCAGGGACCGAAGCCAAAGCCGCTGAGCGACTCGGGAGGCACGGCCGCAAGGGCCAGGGCCGTGTTGTTGATGAACGTGACGAACACGCCGAGCACCAGCAAAAAGCCGGCGATCGACGAGCGATGCACGTAGCGGCCGATCGTGGGCAGCAGGCGGAAGATCAGCAGCGCTGCCATGATCACCATCATCATCACCGACGAGCGCACAGGGTTGGGCGCCGTGGCCGTGCCGGAGATGATCGACTCGACGGGCGAGCCGCCGAACAGCGTAGAGGCAATGTCTGCAAGGCTGGAATAGATCGCCAGATGATCGACGTTGGCGTTCGCCTTCGCGATCGAGCCCGTGATCTTGCCGAACGAGATGTTCGCGCCGATGTTGATGCAGGCCATCGCCAGGGCGCCGGAGAGCACGCGGCGATTGCGCCAGAAGCACCACTCGATGTTGCCGAAATTGAACTTTTCGCTCGACACGTCGGCCGAAAGCCGGTCGAGATCCATCTTGCGCACGCGCAGCAGATAATTGTACAGCAGCGTCGCCGCCGTGACAGAAACGATGATCGTCCAGGCCAGGTCGCGCGTCCAGAACCACACGGCCAGCGCCGCGACGACCGACAGCGAGCCGGACCACTTTTCCGACTTGAGCATGTCGACAGAGACGTTTGCCAGCATCAGGCCGACGCCGGCCATCATCGAATCGACGATCGCCGGGCCGATCCAGGCCACGATCGCCTCGTTCAGCCCCATCAGCGAGGGGATCAGCAGGAACACCGCGCCCCAGAAGACCATGCTGAGGCGTTCGCGCACGTTCGTGCCCAGGCTGCCGGCCAGGGTGATCGTCTCCGCCTGGAACGAGATCGTCGCTACGGAATTGAAGTACAGCGATCCGCCCGCGCCGATCAGGAACGCCAGAGCCGTCGGCAGCGCCGCAAAGCCGTACATCAGCGCCAGCAGTCCCTGCGGGATGCCGTTGACCACGACCGCCAGCGCAGCCAGAAGATCTGTGAGCATTATCATTCACTCTCCCATAAGGTTCAGTTTGGGGAATAATCCCGATATTTTTTAACTCAACACGGAATTAAAGTCAACAGTAATTCCGCATAAAAAGTTTTCCGCGATAAAAACTTCGCGATTTTTCTGCAAGCAGGCGCCGGACGGGCAAAAATTTCGCTTTTATGGTAAGATAGCGGAACTCTGTATCGGTTCTCAATCATACCTTCCCAAAGGATTGATACTATGACATTTGGACATGAACTCAGCCTTGTTTTCTGGGCCGGATTCGACATCGTGTCGTTCACTATCAGGCTTTTGTCGCTGGTGTTGATCCCCCGGCGCCACAGCCCGGCGACCGCGACGGCCTGGCTGCTGGTGATCCTGCTCTGGCCCTGGCCGGGACTGATCGCCTACTCGCTCCTCGGCACCAATGTGCTGCCCTCGCGCCGGCTGGAGCGGCACAACGGAGCGCTTTCACACTTTCAGGACATCCGTGAGCGTCTGCGCAAGCACGACGTGCCCGGTGCTGTCCGCCCGGCGCTTCCTCCGTCACTGGCCGCAACGGCCAGTCTGGCCGAAAACCTTGGCTACCTCACGGCCGTCGAAGGCAATTCGGTCACCTGCGTCACCACCGCCGAAGACTTCATCGATTCGCTGGCTGACGAGATCGATCACGCGAAGAGCGAAGTCAGCCTGCTGTATTACATCTTCAACGACGACACCAACGGGCGCAAGGTCATCGATGCCTGCCGCCGCGCGGCCCGCCGCGGCGTCACGGTGCGGATGCTGCTCGACTCCGTGGGTTCGCGCGCCTTTTTGCGTTCCGCCCTGCGGCGCGACATCATGCGCGACGGCGTTCTCGTGGCCGAGGCCCTGCCCGTGCGCTTTTACCGCGTCAAAGCCGCCCGTTTTGACCTGCGCAACCACCGCAAGCTGGCCCTCATCGACAGGAAAGTGGCGTTCACGGGCTCGCACAACGTCACCGAGCCGGGATACGGCCGTTTTGACGGTCTGATCTGGAAGGACGTCACCCTGCGTCTGGAAGGTCCCGTCGTCCGCCAGCTGGAAAGCGTTTTCATCGAGGACTGGTATGTGGAAACGGGGGAAATGCTCGACACGCCTCACCTGTTCGGACCTGTGCCGTTCTCGGGCGATGCCTGCGTGCAGACGGTTCCCAGCGGTCCCTCCTACCCCACAGAGAATTATCAGCGTCTGATCATCGCCTCGATCATCAGCGCACAGCAGCAGGTGACGATCACCACGCCGTACCTGATCCCCGACGAGGGGATGCTCCAGGCCGTGGAAGTGGCCCGGCTGCGCGGCGTGCGCGTGCGTCTCGTCATCCCGGCAAAGTCGGATCAGATCATCGTCGGCTACGCCTCGCGCGCCTATTACGGCGAGTTTTTGCGCCGCGGCGTCGACATCTGGCTCTACAACAAGGGTCTGCTCCACTCCAAGACGATGACCGTGGACGACAACCTCGGCTTCGTCGGTTCGAGCAACTTCGACATCCGCTCGTTCTCGCTCAATTTCGAGATCAACATGATCCTCTACGGCGTGCGCGAAAATCTGGCGCTGCACCGCATCCAGGGGCTGTACATCTGCAGCTCGCACCGCCTCACCGCCGACGAATGGCAGAAGCGCGGTCATGCCTCGATGGCGCTGGAATCCGTCACCAAGCTGCTCAGCCCGCTGCTGTAAAAAAAGCTGTACAATTTGCCCCCGCTCATTTATAATACCCCTGTTCGGTATCTTTTTCCAAAGGAGTGAATAACACATGATCACGAAAGATATGCTGATCGCTGAAGTCGTCGAGAAATATCCTCAGGTCGTGCAGACGATGATGATGTCCGGCATGGGCTGCGTGCACTGCGCGATCGCCCACGGCGAAAGCCTCGCCGACGGCGCGATGGCCCACGGCATCGATCCCGACGCGCTTGTGAACGCCCTTAACGACGTGCTCAAGGCCACGGGCGTGAACGCCTAGTTCCCTGTTTTACAGCAGCTAAAAAACTCCCGAAGCGTTTTCCGCTTCGGGAGTTTTTGTTTTGTCCGTATTTGACTACAGGAGCTCGGCAATCCTCGCTTCCAGGGCTGTGGCGATGCGGTCGCTTGCGTATCCGTCGCCGTAGGGATTTTTCGAGCGCGCCATGCGGCGGATGCGCTCTTCGTCGTCCATCAAGCCGGAAAAAGCCTTCATCGCGCCACTCGGATCGTTGCCCAGCAGCGTCACGATCCCAGCGTCCACGCCCTCCGGCCGCTCTGTTACATTGCGCACCACCGCCACTGGCACGCCCAGCGACGCTCCCTCTTCCTGCAAGCCGCCGGAATCCGTCAGGATCAGCGTGCTGCGCGCCAGCAGCGCCGCCATCTGTCCGTACTCAAGCGGATCGATCAGCTTCACGTTGGGGCACGGCGACAGCGCCGGCATCACCGCCTCGCGCACGATGGGATTGAGATGCACGGGGAACACGAACGTCCAGTCCGGATGAGCCCGCGCCACGTCCGCCAGACAGGCCGCAAGAGGCGCAAGCACTGGCCAGTTCTCGCGGCGGTGCAGCGTCACGGTTACGACCCTGCCCGTCTGCGGCACGCAGTCAGGCAGCTTTCCGCGCTTTGACGCGAACAGGATCGCGTCCACAGCCGTCTGCCCCGTGACAAAGACGCGCTTTGCAGCCGCGCCGCACTTTTGCAGATTGTCACGCGCGCCCTCCGTAGGGGCGAAGAACGTGTCGCACAGAGCGTCGGTGAGCACACGGTTGGCCTCCTCGGGAAACGGCTCGCTCATCGAGCCGCTGCGCAGACCGGCCTCCACATGCCCCACAGGGATGTGCTCCAGAAAAGCGGCCCATGCCGACACAAACGTCGTCAGCGTGTCGCCGTGCACCAGCACATAATCCGCTTTCATCTCCCGGAACGCCTCCGCCGCCTTGGGCAAAATGCGGGCCGCCAGCTCGGGCAGCGTCTGCCGCTCCGTCATCACATCCAGATTGCGCGAATGCGGCACGCCAAAGATCTCCAGCGCCTGCTCCAGCTGCGTGCGGTGCTGTCCCGTAAGCAGGATCTCCGGCTCCAGCGCCTGGCTTTTTTTCAGCGCCAGATACACCGGCGCCATCTTGATCGCCTCCGGCCGCGTGCCGAACGCGAGAACGATTCTTTTTTTCATGGCTTTCACTTCCTTACCGGAGCATTATATCAGAGAAACGCGCTGAAAACGAAAGCCGATCTTCCTAAAGAAGAGTCATCTCCATAAAGTCTTTTTTTCACAAACTTTGCGGTCAAAA
>JAGAYQ010000224.1 GCA_017940445.1 Pyramidobacter sp.
CAGTTGAATCACTATTTTCCCGGGATCGCGGCTGCGTGTCTTTCCCGTGAAGGGGCTGACAGCGCGCAACCGTCTGATGCTGGCCGTGAAAAAGCGCCGTGCCCTGCCGGCCTGCGGACTTGAACTCATCCGCCTGCTGCGCGAGGCCTGCGCCCGCTTTGCGGCTCCTGACCTGAGCGATTTTTAGGAAGACGCAGATTAAATGAGTCCGGCAGGGCTCGGGCGAATGATCACGCGTTTCCCTAGCTCGTGCTTTTGTTCACGTGAACAGAGTAACATGATTATTCGCAAGTGAAAAGCACGGCTTTCTTGAGACTCTGCAAGAAAAACTTGCTGACAAGCGGGCAAAAAAAGAACGAAGTTCCACATGGAACTTCGTTCGGAAAAACTTTCCAGAAGATCATTTAGCAAAAAGATTACAGAAAGAAGGCATCGCCATGGACGACCGGCTTTACGTCAGAGAGATCGTCATCGACTGGGCGCATGTGTCCGACGACAGCTACGTGCGCAGCATCCCCGCCGTCGCCTCGTTGCGCAGCCTGCCGCTGAGCGCTCCCGTCACCTTCTTCGCCGGCGAGAACGGCAGCGGCAAATCCACCCTGCTCGAGGCCGTCGCCGTGGCCTGGGGCTTCAATCCCGAGGGCGGCAGCCGCAACTATCATTTTTCGACGTTCGACTCCCATTCGCCCCTGCACGATGCCGTGCGCCTGTACCGCAGCGTGCGCCGCCCCGCGTGGGGCTATTTTCTGCGCGCCGAAAGCTTTTACAATGTCGCCACCAAGGAAGAGGAGTACAGCCGCGGCCCCGGCGGCCGCCCCCAGCACTTTCACGAGAAGTCGCACGGCGAGAGCTTCCTCGCCCTTGTGCAGAACACCTTCCGCTGCGACGGCTTCTACCTGCTCGACGAGCCCGAAGCCGCCCTCTCGCCTCAGCGCCAGCTCACCCTGCTGATGGAGATCGACCGCCTTGCCCGCGACGGCTCACAGTTCATCATCGTCACCCATTCGCCCATCCTCCTCGGCCTGCCCGGCGCGCAGATCCTCAGCTTTGACGGCGGCGCCGTCCGCCCCGTCGCTTACGAGGACACCGACAGCTACAAAGTGACCGAGATGTTCATCAACAGCCGCGATCAGCTGCTGCACCACCTGCTGGGGGAGTGAGATTGAAAGATTGACAAAGTATGGCTATCGTCATACAATAAGCGATGAGGTGATGATAATGGCGACAGCATTGTTGAGCGTGCGTGTGGACAGCGATGATAAACGGCGGTTTGACGCTTTTTGCGCCGATGCGGGAATGAACGTTTCTGTTGCAGTCAACATGTTTATCAAGGCTGCGCTGCGCGAGAACCGTCTGCCGTTTGAGGTGAAGGGCGATCCCTTTTACAGTGCGGCAAACATGAACCGCCTTCGCACTTCGATTGCCGACGTTGAGGCCGGCCGCGCTTCGCTGAAAGAGCATGAGCTGATCGAGGCCGACTGATGAAAAAAGTCTGGGCCGATCAGGCTTGGGAAGATTATCTGTACTGGCAGACGCAGGATAAAAAGACGCTGCGCAGGATCAACATTCTGATCAAAGACATCGACCGCAGCGGCTATCAGTGCAAAGGCAAGCCGGAACCGCTGAAAGGTGATCTTGCCGGCTTCTGGAGCGTCAGGATCGACGAATGCAACCGTATCGTCTTTCGCATCGTCGGCGAAAATCTCGAGATCTGGCAGTGCGGCTCGCATTACAGAGACAAATAAACAGACAAGTGCAGTACATCAAAAGCGGCCTCCTTACGGAGGCCGCTTTTGATATGCAACGGTGCCGCCGTGCGGACGACGAAAAGCGTTTGCTTTTACGGTACGCGTTGTATAATAGGTAAAAAATGAAAGATCATGAACGTTTGGGGTGAACTGCATGACACAGCCATACGCTGAAAAATTTAACGAAGCGACTCGTGTGCAGATGCTTGCGCTTATCCATCTGACACGGCTCGGTTATCAGTATTTCGGCAAGATCACGGAAGAGCAGGCCGGGACCGTTTACGATCCTGACACGAATATCCTGATCCCCGTATTTCTGGAGCAGTTCAAAAAACTCAACCCCGAACACAGCTCGGCCGCTGAAGAGACCCTGCGCCTCATCCGTCAGGAACTTGACGACGACGACCTCGGACGCGGCTTCTACAAGCGCCTGCGCAGCGTTTCTCCTGTGCGCCTTGTTGATTTCGATCATCCCGAAAACAACGTTTACCACTGCACGGCCGAATTTACCTGCAAACGTGATCAGGATGAATTCCGGCCCGACATCACCCTGTTCGTCAACGGACTGCCCCTCATCTTCGTTGAAGTGAAAAAGCCCAACAATCAGGGCGGTATCGTCGCCGAAAGCGAGCGTATGAACCGCGTGCGCTTCCCCAACAAAAAGTTTCGCCGCTTCATCAACATCACCCAGTTCATGATCTTCTCCAACAATATGGAATACGACGCCGAAGGCGGCATCGTCCCCATCCAGGGCGCCTTCTACTGCACCGCCGCGCGGGATAAAGCTCCGTTCAACTGCTTCCGCGAGGAAAATCCTGCCAATTCCAAGATCGCACCGTATAACAGAACCTATCCTTACCTGCCAGTCGACCCCGCCGTCGAGAAAAAGATCCTTTCCGATTTCAACTGCCAGGTCATCCACAATGCCCCGGAATACCGCACCAATCTGGATGAAAACACACCGACCAACCGCATCCTCACTTCCATGTGTTCGCCATGGCGCCTGCTGTTTATCCTGAAATACGGTATTGCCTACGTGAAGATGGAGCGTGAAGTGGATGGACATATCGAAACCACTGACCAAAAGCATATCATGCGCTATCAGCAGCTGTTTGCTGCCCTTGCCGTACTGCGTAAACTGAAGGAAGGCACCCGCTCCGGCGTCATCTGGCACACCCAGGGCAGCGGCAAGACCGCGCTTTCATATTATCTGCACGCCGTTCTGAGCGATCATTATGCTGCTTTGAACAAAGTTGCCAAATTCTACTTTATCGTCGACCGCCTTGACCTGCTCGAACAGGCCAGCCAGGAATTCGAAGCCCGCGGCCTTGTCGTGAAGACAGCCGAAAGCCGCGAAGAGCTGATGCAGCAGTTCCGCACCAGTCAGGCGCTTGAAGGTGCCAGCGGCAAGCCGGAGATCACCGTCGTCAACATCCAGAAGTTTAAAGAAGACC